>JBAYOZ010000032.1:0-13492 GCA_041677965.1 Pusillimonas sp. | reverse complement strand
TTTCGTACAGCTCGATACGCAACTCTTCGAGCTTGTTCTGAGGGCCCCGGGCCAGCAGTTCGTACATGTCGATGTCTTCCATCAGGCTTTCTTTGGCCATCAGCATGGCTTTTTCGGCCGTGCCACCCACGCCAATACCCAGCATGCCCGGAGGACACCAGCCTGCCCCCATGGTGGGCACGGTTTTAAGCACCCAGTCGATCAGGGAATCAGAGGGGTTGAGCATGACAAACTTGGATTTGTTTTCCGAGCCGCCGCCCTTGGCGGCCACCTGAACGTCAACGGTGTCACCGGCCACCAGTTCAACATTGACGATACAGGGGGTGTTGTCACGCGTGTTTTTACGTGTGAACAGCGGGTCGGCCAGCACCGAGGCGCGCAAGGGGTTGTCGGGGTTCAGGTAACCACGGCGCACACCCTCGTCGCACAATTCCTGCATGGGACGCTGCGAGTCGATACGAACGTTCATGCCGATCTTGAGGAACACATTGACAATGCCGGTGTCCTGGCAAATGGGGCGGTGCCCCTCGGCACACATGCGCGAGTTGGTCAGAATCTGGGCAATGGCATCTTTGGCGGCCGGGCTTTGCTCACGCTCGTAGGCACGGGCCAGGTGCTGGATGTAGTCAGCGGGATGGTAATAACTGATGAACTGTACCGCGTCAGCAATCGACTGGATCAGGTCATCTTCTTTGATTACGGTTGTCATGATGGGCTTCTATCCGAAAGGAAAGGTTCTGTCTGAAAACTTGATTACTTGCCTTGCCACACGGGCTTGCGCTTTTCGGCAAATGCGGTCGCACCTTCTTTGGCGTCAGCGGAGTCAAAAATAGGCTGGACACGCGGACGCTGAAGGTCGAACATGTGCGACTGCTGCCAGTCTTGGGACTCGAGCACGATGCGCTTGGCCATCTGTACGGCCAACGGGCCGTTATCACCCACTACGGCGGCCAGTTCCATAGCGCCTTCAATGGCCTTGCCAGGCTCAACCAGACGGTTGACCATGCCAAAATGGTAGGCGCGCTCGGCCGGCAACATTTCGCCGGTCAGGATGTATTCCATGGCAATGTGGTATGGAATGCGCTTGGGCAAGCGCAACATGCCGCCCGAACTGGGAACCAGCCCGCGCTTGGTTTCGGGCAGGCCAAAACTCACGTTGTTCGCCGCAACAATCATGTCGCACGCCAACGCCAGTTCACAGCCACCGGCCAGGGCATAGCCCTCAACAGCGGCAATAAGGGGTTTTTTCGGGCTTTTTTCACATAAGCCACCCAGACCACGGCCGGGTACCAACGGGCGCTGACCGGTCTTGGCAAAGGCTTTCAGATCCATGCCCGATGAAAACGTGCCACCGGCACCGGTCAGGATACCGATAACGACGTTGTCGTCGGCATCCAGCGCATCGAAGGCCTTGGCCATTTCGTGGGCTGTTTCAAAGTTGATGGCGTTGCGGGCCTCGGGACGGTTGATGGTGATGACCATCACGCGGCCGACCACTTCGGTTTTAACCAGATCTGTCATGTAAAAAAGCTCCTGGCACGCTAATTGTGCACGCAATTGAAAATGATCGATAACTCAATATCATACGACCTTTCAGGCTTCAACCAAAAATCGGTCGTGACAACAAACGGCACCGGCAAGGCCCGGAAAACACGACCACACACCCTTTGAAAGCCGCCTGCAAACAGCCCGCAAGCGGCAAGCGCGTGAAGCACGCTAAAATTGAACCCTTTTTTTGCGGAATTCCGCCGTTTTTGGCTCTCGCTCATGCTCACGTTTCAGCAAATCATCCTGACGCTCCAGAACTACTGGGATCAACAGGGCTGCGCCCTGCTCCAGCCTTACGATATGGAAGTTGGTGCCGGCACCTCGCACACGGCCACTTTCTTGCGTGCCATTGGCCCGGAACCCTGGCGTGCGGCCTACGTTCAACCGTCACGGCGCCCCAAAGACGGCCGTTACGGTGAAAACCCGAACCGCCTGCAGCACTACTACCAGTACCAGGTGGTGCTCAAGCCTGCACCGTCCAACATTCTTGACCTGTACATCAACTCGCTCAAGGCATTGGGCATCAACCCCAACGAACACGACATCCGCTTTGTCGAAGATGACTGGGAAAACCCCACCTTGGGTGCCTGGGGTCTGGGTTGGGAAGTCTGGCTAAATGGCATGGAAGTCACGCAGTTCACCTACTTCCAGCAGGTTGGCGGCATTGACTGCAACCCCACCACGGGCGAAATCACCTACGGTCTTGAGCGCCTGGCCATGTACCTGCAAGGTGTTGAAAGTGTGTATGACCTGGTCTGGACCCAAAGCGCCGATGGTCGCAAAGTGCTGTACCGCGATGTGTTCCACCAGAACGAAGTGGAACAGTCAACGTACAACTTCGAACATGCCTCAACCGACATGTTGTTTGCCCACTTCAATGACTACGAAGCCGAGGCAACCCGCCTGATCGCGGTACCGCTGGCTCTGCCCGCCTACGAAGCCGCCCTGAAAGCGGCCCACACGTTCAACATGCTTGACGCACGCGGCGCCATCAGCGTCACCGAACGGGCTGCCTACATTGGCCGCATCCGCAACCTGTCGCGCGCTGTTGCGCAAGCCTATTACGATTCACGCGAAAAACTCGGTTTCCCCATGCTTGATAAAACCCCGGAGGCTGTGTAATGACAACAGCCCAAACCCGCCCCCTGCTGGTTGAACTGGTCACCGAAGAGCTGCCACCCAAAGCACTGAACAAACTGGGTAAGGCGTTTGCCCAGGGTATTCACACGGCGCTTGAAAAGCACCACCTGCTGGCCCACGGCAACGTTACCACCGACTACGCCACCCCGCGCCGTCTGGCGGTACATCTTAGCCATGCGCTGGCGCAGGCCCCCGAGCAGTCGTTCACCGAAAAACTCATGCCCGCCAAGGTGGGCCTGACACCCGACGGCCAGGCCACTCCTGCGCTGGTCAAGAAACTCGAAAGCAAAGGCCTGGGCCATTTGCAGCCGGCCGACCTGGTCAGCGAGTCTGACGGCAAGCAAGACTATCTTTACGCCAAAGGCACCGCACCTGGCGCCTTACTGGCCGAATCACTGCAAGAAGCGCTTGAAGCCGCCATTGCCGGGCTGCCAATTCCCAAAGTCATGCGTTACCAGCTTGATGATGGCGTCACCAGTGTCAGGTTCGTACGCCCTGCCCATCACCTGCTTGCCCTTCATGGCAACGATATCGTCCCGGTGGCCACGCTGGGGCTTGTCGCCGACCGCGTCAGCAACGGCCATCGCTTCATGGGCCAGGCCACGCTGTCGATCCAGTCAGCAGACACCTGGGTGCAGCAACTGGCCGACGAGGGTCGTGTCGTTGCGTCATTCAATGACCGGCGCAACGCCATTGCCACGCAGCTGGCCAGCCAGGCACAGGCATTGGGCGGCACCATCGGCACCGGCCCCGAAGTCGACGCCTTGCTTGACGAAGTCACCGCCCTGGTCGAACACCCCACGGTGTACGCCGGTCAGTTTGACCCGAAATTCCTCGACGTTCCCGCCGAATGCCTGATCCTGACCATGCGGCTGAATCAGAAATATTTCCCGTTGTTTGAACCTGCCACCGGAAAACTGACGCATCGCTTCCTGATCGTGAGCAACATGCAGGTCAACGACCCGCGCCACATTGTTGAGGGTAACGAGCGGGTCGTGCGTCCACGCCTGGCCGATGCCCAGTTTTTCTTCGACACCGACCGCAAGGCAACGCTTGAAAGCCGGGTCGATTCACTGGCCAACCGTGTTTACCACAACAAACTGGGCTCGCAACGCGAGCGCATCGAACGCGTACGCGCCATTGCCCGCCACATCGCCGGCTGCCTGGGCGGCAACGAAGCCCACGCCGACCGCGCGGCCCTGCTGGCCAAAGCCGACCTGAATTCAAATATGGTTGGCGAGTTCCCCGAGCTGCAAGGCATCATGGGTGCGTATTACGCAACCGCCGACAACGAACCCGCCGAAGTCGTCACCGCAATTGGCGAGCAATACCGCATCCGTCTTGATGCCCCTGTCACCTCCGCCACACTGACCAGCACCATTCTCTTCATTGCCGAACGTGCCGAGACACTGGTGGGCATCTGGGGCATTGGCCTGGTCCCCAGTGGCGAACGCGACCCCTATGGCTTGCGCCGTGCCGCCCTGGGCATCATCAGTGCTTTCGAGCAACTGGCCGCCGGTAACTACCTCGGCCCTGGCAAAGCAAACCAATTGTCACTGCGCGGCTTGCTTGATTTCACCGCCGGTACATTTGGCGCCCACCCGCTTGAGGCGGGCACAGTCAATGACGTTGCCGGGTTCATTTACGAACGCTACCGCAACCAGCTGGGTACCGATCACGACCGTAACGTCGTCGATGCGGTGCTTGAGCTTGAACCCCCGCTGCACGAAGTGCAGGCACGTGTTGCGGCATGCGGGGCGTTTGCCCAGATGCCTGAAGCCCAAAGCCTGGCGGCAGCCAACAAGCGCATCACCAATCTGCTCAAGAAAGCCGAAGCTGTCCCGGATGCTGTTGATGCGGCGCGTCTGTCCGAGCCCGCCGAGCAGGCTCTGGCGACCAAGATTGATCAGGTATCGCCGCGGGCATTGCAGCAATTTGCCCAAGGCGACTTTGCCGGCGCATTGTCGACGCTGTCGGAAACCCGTGAAGCTGTCGACCAGTTCTTTGCCGACGTCATGGTCATGGCCGATGACCCGGCCGTGCGCGCCAATCGTCTGGCTCTGCTGGGCCAACTGGGGCGTCTCATGAACCAGGTCGCCGATATTTCAAGGTTAGCGTAGTGAAACTTGCCATCATCGACCGCGATGGCGTCATCAATCACGACAGTGACGCCTACATCAAAAGCCCCGACGAATGGGTACCCATTGACGGCAGCCTCGACGCCATCGCCCGCCTGTCACGGGCAGGCTGGAAAGTCGTCATTGCCAGCAACCAGTCGGGGCTGGCGCGCGGCCTGTTCACCATCGAATCCCTCAACGCCATTCATGCCAAACTCCGGCATGAACTGGCGCAGGCCGGTGGTGCCGTCGACGCAATCTTTGTTTGCCCGCATGGGCCCGATGATGGCTGCGAATGCCGTAAACCTCGTCCCGGCATGTTTCTCGACATTGCCCGACGCTACGACATCAGCCTGCAAGATGTACCCGCGGTCGGCGACTCATGGCGTGACCTTCAGGCAGCATCCACCGCCGGCTGCACCCCATGGCTGGTCATGACCGGCAATGGCCAGAAAACCTGGGACAAGGGTGACCTGCCCAGCGGCACCCAGGTTCGGGCCAACCTGGCTGAAGTCGTTGACGCCTGGCTGGAAGGATAATCATGGCCGCGTTGCGATCAAGCCTGTACATGCTCTTCCTGACGATCACCGTCATACCGTACGCCTTCGCTTGTCTGCTGTGGTCACCCCTGCCATTGCGCTGGCGCTACCGGCTTACCATGGGTTGGCCACGTCTGGCAGTCTGGGGGGCCAAGGTCATTGTCGGCATTCGTTGGGAAATCAAAGGCGCTGAAAACTTTCCCGATGGCCCGGCCGTTGTTCTGGCCAAGCACCAGTCGGCCTGGGAAACGCTGTTCCTGCCAGCCTACCTGCCGCGTCAGGCCTGTTTTGTCTATAAAAAAGAATTGCACCGCGTTCCTTTCTTTGGATGGGGTCTGGCCCTGCTGCGTATGATCCCCATCGATCGGGGCCGCGGGCGTGATGCCTTTGAACAAGTCGTCAAAGTCGGGCAGGCACGCCTGAACGAAGGTCGCTGGCCCGTTCTGTTTCCGGAAGGAACCCGTATCGCACCGGGTCAAACCGGCCGCTACAAAGGGGGCGGTGCCCTGTTGGCCACCCGTACAGGCGCACCGGTGATCCCCATCGCCCTGAACGCCGGCGAATGCTGGCCCAAAAACGCGTTCATCAAAAAGCCAGGCCTGATCACTGTCTCGATCGGCCCGGCCATTGACAGCACCGGGCTTGATGCCGAGACACTGAACACGCGGGTACAAGCCTGGATTGAAGCGGAAATGCGGGTACTCAACCCGGAGCGCTATGGCAAAGGCTGATCAGCTGTCGCTGTTCGACGCCTTGCCGGTCAATCCGGCCCCGGCCACATCTGTCATCCCCCCTAAACCCAAGGCGACAGATCCGGTCAAGATCGAACCGCCACCCACGCTGCCTGTCGGTGCCAAATGGCGTGAAATCAGCACGCCCCTTCAACCCATTGGTTTCACACTGGTGCGGTCACGTCGCCGCAGCATCGGGCTTCAGATTACCGATGACGGGCTGCGTGTCACTGCCCCGCAATGGATAGGCCTGCGCCAGATCGATGATGCCGTACAAAGCAAAGCAGCCTGGATCATCGACAAGCTGGGGCACTACCAGTTACGCAAAGAACGCCTCGCCCTGGCCGAAACCCAATGGCAAAATGGTGGAACAATTCCGTATCTTGGCCAAAAAATTGTGCTGTCCCTGGGTGAGCGGCTAGAAAAGCCGTGGCACTACCATGGTGATCCGTTAACCCCAAATAACGGCGACACCCTGGGGCTTGGCCTGCCGTTAACCGCCGATCACGCCCGTATCCGCGACAGTGTCGACATCTGGCTGCAGGGGCAGGCAAAGTTCTGGTTCTTCCTGCGCCTGGAAGATTTCCATAAACGTTTCGGCCTGGCCCCCAGCCACTGGCGATTGTCGTCGGCCTCTACTCGCTGGGGGTCATGCACTTCGCAAGGGCGCATCATGCTGAACTGGCGCCTGGTGCACTTCGAACCCGCAATCATTGATTACGTCATTGCGCACGAACTGGCGCACCTGAACTTCATGGACCACAGCCGCAATTTCTGGCAAGAGGTCGAACGCCTCTGCCCCGGGTTCCAGCACGCCCGTAATACCCTGCGCGGCCATAATCCGGCATCATTGCCCTTGCTTTAACAGGAGAATCTCCATGCGCTTACTTCACACCATGCTGCGCGTCGGCAATCTTGAAAAATCCCTGGCGTTCTACACCGACGTCATGGGTATGCAGCTGCTGCGCAAAAAAGACTACCCCGAAGGCCGTTTCACGCTGGCATTTGTTGGCTATCAGCCCGAAGAGGAAGGTGCCGCCATCGAGCTGACCCATAACTGGGATACCGAAGGCTACGACCTGGGCACTGGCTATGGCCATATCGCCCTGGAAGTCGAAGACGCCTATGCCACCTGTGATGCCATCCGCGCACGCGGCGGCAATGTCGTTCGTGACGCTGGCCCCATGAAACACAGCACGACGGTCATCGCGTTTGTTGAAGACCCGGACGGCTACAAAATTGAACTGATCCAGCGTAAAGGCCGCCAGGACTGACGCCAAGCCTTTGTACCGGCGCTGACACCACTCAGGGCAGCCGACTTCAAAATTTCAAGGCAGTTTCTGCATGCTGAACGTACTCTGGCTGGCATTTTTCCTGATCAGCGCCGTATCGGCGTTGTTCCAATGGCTGGTCGGCGCCGACCCCGAGGTCTTTGCACGTATCGTACAAAGTCTTTTCAAAATGGCCGAGCTTTCGGTCAACATCATGGTGCTGCTGTTCGGCACCCTGACGCTCTGGCTCGGATTTCTGAAAATTGCCGAAGCGGCAGGTCTGATCGACGCCCTGGGTCGCTGGCTCAGCCCCCTGTTCCGACGCCTGATGCCTGAGGTGCCCGCGGGCCATCCGGCCTTGGGCCTGATTACCATGAACTTTGCGGCCAATGGCCTGGGGCTGGACAACGCCGCAACACCTATTGGCCTCAAGGCCATGCGCGCCCTGCAATCGCTCAACCCGCGCCCCGATACAGCAACCAACGCGCAAATCCTGTTTCTGGTGCTCAACACCTCATCCCTGACCTTGCTTCCGGTCACCATCTTCATGTACCGGGCCCAGCAAGGTGCGGCCGACCCTACCCTGGTTTTTTTACCTATCTTGCTGGCCACCACCGCCTCGTCGCTGGCCGGATTGCTGGCCGTGGCCCTGGTTCAGCGTATTCGCCTGACCGACCCGGTGGTCATGCTGTGGCTGGGCAGCCTGACCGTAGCGTTGGGCGCCCTGATGGCCGTGCTGGCCACACTCAGCGCAACGGCGCTGGCCGCCGCCTCCTCTTTGGGAGGCAACCTGTCTCTGTTCGGGTTGATTGTTGCCTTTCTGGCCGTGGGGGCCTGGCGCAAGATTGCTGTTTACGACGCCTTCATTGACGGCGCAAAAGAAGGCTTTGATATTGCCAAAAGCCTGTTGCCCTACCTTGTGGCCATGTTGTGCGCCATTGGCGTTTTACGCGCCTCAGGGGCGCTGGACGCCGCGCTGGATGGCCTGCGCTGGCTGACTACGCTGGCCGGCCTTGATACCCGCTTTATCGACGCCATGCCCACGGCATTGGCCAAACCGTTTTCAGGCAGTGCCTCTCGTGCACTGATGCTTGAAACCATGGAGCACTTCGGCGTTGACAGCTTCCCAGCCCTGCTGGCGGCAACGGTTCAAGGCAGTACCGAAACCACATTTTACGTTCTGGCCGTTTATTTTGGCGCCGTTGGCGTGCAGCGTGCACGACACGCCATTGGCTGCGCCTTGGTGGCTGATGCGGCCGGCATTGTGGCGGCTATCGGGGTGTGTTACTGGTTTTTTGGCTAAACAAGGCATCGGCCAGCGCGATGTACTGAGCCACTGACAGGTCTTCAGCGCGGGCTGTTTCAGCAATACCCAAGGCTACCCAATCAATCTGCCCCGACCAGTCAGACAGACTGCGACGCAACATTTTACGGCGCTGGCCAAATGCCTTGACCACCACCTGCTCGAACATGGCCTGGTCTGCCGGAAGCGGGCGGTTGGCCGGTAACGGCACCATACGCACCACAGCTGACACCACGCGCGGAGGGGGATCGAATGACTCAGCCGGCACATCGAACAGCTTTTCCATTGTGTAGCGCGACTGCAGCATCACCGAGAGGCGACTGTAATCGGAGGAACCCGGCGTTGCCACCATGCGGTCAATCACTTCGCGTTGCAGCATGAAATGCTGGTCGACCACCTGATCGGCATACTGTGCCAGGTGGAATAACAACGGGCTGGAAATGTTGTAAGGCAGATTACCAACCACCCGCACGCCCTGGTCTGACGCAAGCCCGGAAAAATCGACTGTCAGTACATCGGCCTCGATGACCGTCAGGCGCTCGGGGCCATAACGGTTACGCAAGCGCGCTGCAAGATCACGGTCTATTTCAATAACCGTCAGGTGATCAAGTGCTGCCAGTAATGGCGCCGTAAGGGCCGACAGGCCCGGACCAATTTCGACAACCCGGTCACCAGCGGCTGGCGAAATGGCCCCGACGATCGAATCAATGATGGCCTGATCAACCAGAAAATTCTGGCCGAAACGCTTGCGGGCCTGGTGTTGAGCCATAGTTCTGAGCGTATCCGATTGTCTGCTAGCGGTTCAGCCGGTTGGCATTCTGACGCGGGGCCAGGCGATTGTCGATGTAGGCACTGCCGCGAATCTGGCCCAACCAGTCTTCAAAAGCAGGGCCGGCCTGACGCTCAAACAGCATCTGACGCGCACGCATGCGCTTGAACTCATCTTCCATATCCTGGGTGCGACGATCTTCTACCTTGATAATATGCCAACCGAACTGGGTCAGAACAGGCTCACTGACAGCGCCGGGGGAAAGCGCATCCATGGCCTGCTGGAACGCCGGCACGGTTTCACCCGGCGTCAACCAGCCCAGGTCACCGCCCTCGGGGGCCGACGCATCTTCTGAAGTTCGGCGGGCCACTTCGGCAAAGTCTTCGCCCATGACCACACGCTGTCGCAACTCGCGTGCCCGGTCAAGGGCTCGCTCACGATTTGTGCCCTGATCGATCTTGACCAGAATATGCCGTGCACGCGTTTGGGTAACCAGCATAGGACCTTGTTGTGTCGACGCCTCTTGTCGGGCAGCGGGAGCCTGCGCAGGCTGTGCCTGCTGACCAGACTCTGCACCACGGGTCGTGACCTTGAGAATGTGAAAACCGTTGCCGCTCTGGACAATATCCGAAATGCCACCTGCAGGCACGTTGGCCACTGCCGACAAAAACAGATCAGGCCAGCCATCGGCCGGACGCACACCCAGACTACCGCCATCAAGTGCCTCTGGTCCGTCGGACGATGAGGCTGCAACACTTGCAAAATCGGCACCACCGCGCACACGTGTCAGCAGACTTTCTGCCTTGGCACGGAACTCCCGGATTTGCTGTGGCGAGGCGCCATCAGGGACCTGAACCAGAATTTGCGCCAACCCCAGTTCGCGGGGAATGGTTTGCTGCGCTGCGCCGGCGCGGTTACCCGGGCTGGACGGGCTTGCACCGCGGGACTGGCTTTTCAGCAAGGCGTCGACTTCGGCATCGGAAATCATGATGCGGCTGTCGACGGCACGCTGACGAACGGCATCGGTCAGGATTTCCTGACGCAACGAACCCAGATAATAGGACCAGTCAACACCGGTCTTCTGGATTTCAGCACGCAACCGGGCTACCGTTAACTTGTTGCGCTGTGCAATCGTTGCCACCGCCTGATCGAGCTCTTGGTCAGTGACGACAACGCCCATTCGTTGGGCTTCCTGACGGATAAGCTCTTCAGTGATCATGCGCTGCAAAACCTGGCGCCGCAATGTCTCGTTATCGGGCACGTCTATTTTTTGGGCGGCCAACTGCTTGCGCACGGACTGCGCCTCGGTATCGACTTGATGCAGGGTAATCACACGCTTGTTGACCACGGCCGCAATGCCATCAGCAAAGCGCTGTGCCTGTGGCTGTGTGCTCGGGGTCTGTGCTGAAACCGGCGACAAAACCGAACACAGCCCGACAACAGGGACCAGCAACGCAGCAAGTCGACGATTGAGTTGCAGACGACGCATTATTCATACCTCTCGAAGGTGGTTTTTTCTGGGATGGGCGGAGTAACGGGTTCATAGCCTGCAATATTGCGACGCAGGAAGCCCATTGAGTCAGTACCTAACGAGCCCAGCCCGTTGAGTTCAAGCTGAAGGAATACCGCCGTGTTTTTATCGCCCAAAGCTACCGAATAGCGCTGGAACACAAAACGGGCAGCCCAGCAGCAATCACCTTTGTACTCAAGCCCCATGATGGTTTGGGTGGAGCGCTTTTCCTGAATGGAATAATCGAGACGCCCCATGAAGTACAGCTTGCTGGCCAGGGGCCACTGCGTAGAGACAACTACACTTTCTTTGGACCGGTCAACATAACCCGGGATACGGTAATCATCAGGGTTGGATATCTGGGCTGGATCACGTTCGTAGCGATAGGTTGCCGACAACGTCGTCAGGCGTTTCGGACTCCAGCGCAAACCTGCCGTCATCCGGTTACGCTGGTTGGACTCAGGGTTGAACTGGGCATCAAAACGACTTGTCAGCGTATCGGTCAGGGCGGCTGAAACACCCACAAGATAGTCTGATTTTTTGTCTTCACGCGGCTTGCCACCGGGCAATGTAACCCGACGCTCGGCAAAATAACGGCGTTGGGCAACCGACAACGACAAGCGCTCAACCCCCGAACCGGCATCAAGCCAGCGCGACGTCAAACCCACCGTAAGCTGGTTTGCGTCGGCAATGCGATCCCAGCCGCCACTGAAATAATTTTCATCGAACGCCTGGTCAAAGTTGAACGTTGAGATACCTGTGTCGTAGATCGGAATACCCGACTGGTCACGGTACGGTACTTTCAGGTAGAACAAGCGCGGTTCAAGCGTCTGGATGGCATCTACACCAAAAAAACTGGCGTCACGTTCAAACGTCATGCCCGAGTCAAGGGACAGCATGGGCACTACCCGCGACTGGCTACGTGAATAGCCCGGATACTGCGCGCTCCAGTTCCGGTTGGCGCTGGCGTCATACCACTCTGTGTTGTACTGGCTTAGATGCACACCTGCCTTGGGGGTGACATACCAGCCGGCCCTTACAACCGGAAAAGCAATCGTGTTGTACGACTTGAAACGGGTGCCATCCGGCCCCAGGCGCTGCCCGTCAACAAAACCGGCATAATCAGCACCACGGTCATAGCGCGGCAACACAAAACGCGTCACGTAATTGGAAGACATCAAGTCAAAGCCATTCCAGTTGTAGCGCGTACCCGTGATGTTCAGCTCGGGTTCCTTGTTGTAAGGCGGGAGCCTGTAAGCAGCACCAGCGGAAGTGTCCTGAAGCGTCTGGTAGGTGTAATGCTGAACCGTGGCCGCCCAGTACGGGCTGCCGGCCCAACCCAGTGTAAAGACACGCGGCAGATAATCGATTGAGGCCTGGTTGATACCAATCGTGGAGAAATCACGGAAGAAATTATCATCGGACACCGAGTTGACATCGGCTGCGGCATAAAACCCGTTGCCAAACGTTTGCGTATGCTGCCATGAGTACATCCAGCGGTTATCGCGTGTTTCCTTGTCGTTGCCAAGATACGAACCAGCCAGCTGACCACGGTAATTTTGGCCCAGATACCGGAATTCAGCACCCATCTGCAACCCGCGCTTTGACATGTAACGCGGAGTGACAGTGAGATCGTGGTTTGGCGCCAGGTTGAAATAATAGGGCAGTGCGAACTCGTAACCTGAATTGCTTGAGCCGCCATAACTGGGGATCAGAAAGCCCGACTTGCGCTCTTTACGCAGCGGGAACGACAAATAGGGCGATGCCAGAATGGGCACCCCCTTGAAATACAACACACCATTACGGGCCACCCCCTCGTTGGCCTCGGTATCGAAGTCAACGCGTGGTGCCGAGATATACCAGGCCGGATCAGGACACGGACAGGCCGTGTACGTCATGTCCGTAAGGCGCATCTGTGATCGACTGAAAATTTCAAGACGCCCGGCGCTGCCGGCACCGCCCCCTGCGCCAAGCCAGAAGTCGGGGTTGGAAATTTCGCCCGTATCGTTGTCGAGGTTGTAATGAAGCTCGGGGCCGCGCACGATGGTGCCATCACGCATGATCAGGCCATTGCCATGCACATCAACCTGACCGGTATCGCGCTGATAATCGATACGATCACCCTTTACGACAGAATCAATACGACGCACTTCGGCGTTGCCTTCCAGGGTGATTTTCCCGTCGGAGTCAGAGTAAATACGGTCGGACACCGTGAACGACGTCTTTTCGCTGTCAGTGACCGATGGCCTGACGCGCAACCGGGTCGCCTCGGACAGGCGGGTGGCCTGCCCCGCCGGAATTTCTGTGATGGTTAGCCGTGGGACCGGCGACTGTGCATCGCGGCCGCTGGCCTGTGCTGCCGACACGCTGCTTAACGCCACTAACACCGCCAACCCGACTAAACGCACAAGAATATCGCCCCAGAAAACAGATTATTATTTTGCCCTGACCGGCACCAGCACACATCAACGCGATAACGGCAACCCGTTATTATAGAAGAAGCTGACCCGCTCAAAAAACCCTCACACTATAACTTGACTCGACACATTATTGTCTGCTTATGA
>JBAYOZ010000031.1:0-13560 GCA_041677965.1 Pusillimonas sp. | reverse complement strand
CCGCTGCAACTGCCGCCCCAGTTCGGTCAGGTGGCATCGTTCAAGATGGAAACCATTTCCCAGTACGACGAAAAAGGTCCGGCCTGGTACTGGAACAACTTTACCTGTGGCGAGCACACCGGTACCCACTTTGACGCCCCTGCACACTGGATCAGCGGCAAAGATTTCCCCCAGAATACCGTCGACACGATCGACCCGAAAAACTTCATCGCACCCGCGGTTGTCGTTGATGCAACGGCCGAAGTGGCGGCCAACGAAGACTGGGTCCTGACGGTTGAATTCCTGCAGCAGTGGGAAGAAAAGAACGGTCGCATTCCTGCCGGCAACTGGGTGCTGTTCCGTACAGGCTGGTCTGACCGCCTTGCCAAAGACCCTGCATCCTACGTCAATGTACGTGAAGACGGCGCACACACACCTGGCCCGTCACAAGAAGCGGTTGAATGGTTGATCAAAGAGCGTGACGTGCATGGTTTCGGTGTCGAAACCATCAACACTGACGCTGGCCAGTCGTATGCATGGCCCATGCCTTACCCCTGCCACACCCTCATGCACGGTGCCAACAAGTACGGTCTGCAGTGCCTGACCAACCTTGATCAGTTGCCGGTTACCGGTGCGGTCATCGTTTCGGCGCCCCTGAAGATCCAGCGTGGCTCAGGCAGCCCGCTGCGTGTTCTGGCGTTGGTCCCCTAAGGAGCGGTAATGAGCAACCAGGCCCAGGTTATTGTTATCGGGAGCGGTATGAACTCGTTGGCTTGCGCAGCACTGCTGGCCAAGCGAGGCAAGTCTGTTCTGGTACTCGAGCGCAACGACCGGGCCGGTGGTTGCATTCGAACCGAAACGCTGTTTCCGGGTTTTACCCACGAGGTCTTGTCCTCGTGGTACCCCCTGTTTACCGGGGGCGGCGCCTACGCCGAACTTAAAGACGACCTCGCCTCGGTGGGTGTCGAGTTTGTACAAAACGAATACACAACAGGTATCGTCATGCCCGATGGCCGCTCGCTGGCCCTCAAGCAAGACATCGCCGACAGTGTGCAGCGCATCAATGCGGTTGCTCCCGGCGATGGCGACGCCTTTGGTGCCATGGCCAACCAGTTGTTCGGCAAAGATGCTGCGCTGACGTTTGGACTGCTGGGCAATTCGCCCTACAGCGTCAAGGTGATGCGCCTGTTGTTCTCTGAATGGCGCAAGCGCGGGCTCGATGGCCTGCTGCAGTTTGCGTCCGAATCCATCGAATCCTTCCGTCGCTGGGCCGATCGTGAACTGAAGTCAGACCTGACCAGTGCCATGATCAGCCCGTGGGTCTTGCACACGGGTCTTGGTCCTGATGAAGCCAGTTCAGCCCTGATCGGCAAGCTGACCTTTGCTGCGGTTGTGGCTGGCGGAATGCCGGTGGTCAAGGGCGGTGGCCAGCGCCTGGTCGAGGGTTTGCAAAACTTTATCGAACAGCGTGGCGGCAAAATCCTGACCGGTGTCGATGTCGAGTCCGTCATTGTCAATGGCTCACGCGCTACCGGCGTGGTGGCCAACGGCCAGACGTATCACGCGTCCCAGGCGGTGGTCTGCAATGTCACGCCGCCACAACTGTATGGCCGTCTGTTGCCCAAGGCACCCGAGCCCGTACGCAAGCAGGCCCAGGGTTACCGCTTTGGCCGTGGCTGCATGCAGATCCACTTCGCGCTCGATGGTCTGGCGCCATGGCGCGACCCTGAAATGCTGAAAGTACCGTTGGTTCACCTGACCGAAAGCATGGAAAATGTGGCGTTGTCTGTGGTCGAAGCCAACAACGGTTTGTTGCCGCGTTTCCCTACCGTGGCCATCGGCCAGCCTGTGGCGGTTGATCCCGGCCGTGCACCCGAGGGCAAATGGATTTTATGGCTGCAAATGCAGGAAATGCCATCGCGCCTCAAGGGTGATGCGGCGGGTGAAATTGAAGTGCCTGCCGACGGTCGCTGGAACGAGGCCGTGCGTGAAGCGCTGGCCGACCGTGTCCAGAAGCGTATTGAAACGGTTTTGCCAGGCTTGTCCGACATGATCATTGGTCGCAAGGCGTTTTCGCCTGGCGACCTTGAAGCCATGAACTGCAACCTGGTTGGCGGTGACCCGTACTCGGGCGTTTGCTCGCCTGACCAGTTTTTCTGGTTCCGTCCGTTTGCCAGCACTTCGGGCGCACGGGCACATCGCACACCGTACAAAAACGTTTTCCACATTGGTGCATCAACCCACCCGGGCCCAGGCCTTGGGGGTGGTTCGGGTCAGATCGTTGCCGACATGCTGACCAAGTAAACAGGCAAAGTCTTTATTTTGTATGCCGGGCCCGTCAAGGGCCCGGGTGCGTTTCTGGCGTACCGTTTCACGTGCGCGTGCAAAGACGTCGGCGCCCGCAACGACTGTCGCGGGGTCAAGATTCAGGTATTAAGATCTTTCAGCAATTGCCTGTGCTGTCGCACTTCTGATAACACCGCACCGAACGTATCCAGTTGCCGTGCTTTCAGGGCCGGAATGATTTTCAGCAAGGCGTCTGCTGTTGCAACGGCATCACCAATGGCCGTGTGTCGGGCTTCTTCAGGAATGGTAATGCCAAGCCGGTGGGCCAGGGCGTCCAGGCTGTGGCTTTCGGCTTCACCGTAAAGAACCGCTGACAAAAGCACAGTATCCAGAATCGGGTGGTCAAAAGCGCATTGTGCTGCGGCTTCGTGTTTTTTAATGAATGCCATGTCGAAGGGAGCATTGTGCGCGACCAGAACGGCCCCCTCGGCAAATTTATGAAAACGCTGAATGGCGCTGGCCGCCTCGGGAGCATCGCGAACCATGTCGTTGGTAATGCCGTGAACCCGGGTGCTGCTTGCCGGTATAGAGCGCCCGGGGTTGACCAGGGTGTCGAACACTTCGGTGTTGACCCGTTTGCCGTTGATGATGCGAACCGCGGCAATTTGCACAATATCGTCCCCTTGGTCGGGGTAAAGTCCTGTGGTTTCGGTATCGAACACCACATAAGTCAGTTCGTCAAGCGGGGTGCATGAGACCTCGGCATTGCCTGCTTTGGACAGCAGTTTGAAGTCGTAGACCACAGAACGTGGAATAGTTGGCGGGCGGCGCTGCGCGACCCTGGCTTCGCGAATGGTCAGGCGCAAGGCCGGGCGCAAAGGGTTGGCAGTGTCCTGTTCCAGGTGGGCTCCATGGATGGACAACACCCCCTGCACGGTCATGTCGGTCAGCCCGACATCCAGCGGGATATCGTGCAGCCGGGCGAACTCTTCATCGGTAAGTGTCCGGCCTTCCCATGCCAGTTCAAGCATGGCGCCAGACCCTTGCGGGGCAATGTCCAGGTGCATGCCGCCATGCGGCAGTGGCAAGCGGTTGATGAATGCGGTTACCAGGGCGACCAGCTGGAAACCGTCACAACGCAAGATCAGCTCGCTGCTTTTAACTGCCAAAGCAACCCCCTTGCTGCGCAAGGTGGCCTGAAGGGTTGATGCAAGGTCGCTGGCACGGATCATTGACAGCGGCCAGTCACCAGGCCTGTCAGTGTCTGGCCGGATGCTGTGCGTGGCCAGATCGCCCGTCACATCTCTCAGTGTCAGGACATAGCCGGGTGCTTCGAGGTCGCTGTTTGCCGTTGTGGGGGCTTTTGTCAGCAAGCGCATACGCGCAGCCAGTACGCGACCTTCGGCCAGGGTGGAACATAAAATGTCTGAAGCGGCATCCGGGTCATCGGTTTCGAGCAGTCGGGTATACGCGTGCTGTATGGGTGCAGCATGCAGGTAATCGAAAACCCGTCGGTTCAGGCCGGGTGCCACACCCGTTTCGAGCCCGCCCAGCAGGCTGATGATCTGTCCGTTGTAAAACACCACCTGGTGTTCGGCCGAGCACAGCATAAGCCCCACGGGTACATCAGACAGCAAATGCTCGAGCCGGTCTTTTTCCAGGGACAACTGTTCGGTCTGGCGGGTCACCGCCTGTTCAAGCGCCGTGCGGGTTTCGAGCAATTGTCGGGCAACTTCGTGGGCGGCGGGCAGCAGGTCAGACAAGTAGGGGGATGGTTCTGGCGCAGGCAGGCTGGAAAGATGGGCGTGGCTTAGGGTACGCAGCTTGCCGGCCAGTCGCAGGGCGGGCTGGGCTACGTGTTCATCGATGACCAGCCAGGCCCAGGCCGTCAGTGCAAAAATGGCAAACCCGGCCAGCACACCGCCAATTACCAGGGCGTTCAGGATGTCGGGGTCGTTGGCCTTGTGATAACCGTAGTACAGGCCGCCGGCCAGGGCGAGAAGGCAGCCTGTGCACAGGCTGGCAAACAACCTTAAAATTTTAAGTCTGGGGCGGCTGCTGAAGGCCATGTTCAGGCCTTGCAAATAATGGCCAGCAGTGCAGTGTCTTGCGCTGCAGACTGCCATTGGGTGCCATTCAAGGTGCCGTCTGCCGACAGGCTGGCGCTGTTGCCCAGATCGGCACGCAGCTGCTTGTTGCAGTCAAACGCCACGCTGACCACACGCGTGGGTTGCCAGCGTTCGATTAAAAGCAATTCTGTTTTGGCCAGTTCAGGGCGTTGTTCAGAGCGGGCAATGGTGCGGGTATCAATGGCAATGAAACGTGCCGTGACCGGGGCGATGTAGGTCCAGGGTGCCCACGGGGCGCTGCGCTGCCCGGTACTGGCGACCACGACCTGCTCGGGCAAGGCGTTCTGCAGTCGGTCGAACCAGGTGTATTCATTCCAGATGGAATAGGCCAGCACACTAAAGCCGATGGCTGCCGGCATGATCCAGCGCGGCAGCTGGCGTCCGGATCGCCGCAGGAAGTGCCCGGCGATAAATACCAGGCAAAACGCCAGGGCGGCAACAGCGAGCATGGCAATGAAATCAGCCCACATACGCAAGGTCTCCGTCGCACAGGTTTTGGTGTTCAGTCATGTTTGGTCTCAAGGTGAAGTCATTGAACAGGTTGAAGGGTTGGCGTTCTAAACAGGAACACGACGCCCATGCCCGATGGATGCCTGCATGGTGCGCACGACCACAAAGGCATCACGCAGGTGGTTGCGCTGGAATTCGGGCAGATCAGAAGGGGTCAGGTAGTTGTCGGGCGTTTGGCCCGAGCGGATTAACTGGGCCTGGTTTTCAAGTCGCAGGGTTGCAATCAGGTCGTAGGCGGCGATCAGCTCGTCGGTGCCACTGGCCGAAATAATACCGGCATGCCCTGCAGCCTGAAGTCGTGCCCGGGTGTTCACGTCGGTTAGCCGGCCTTGCAGTGCGTACACACGGGCCAGGTCGGTGACCGGAATCACGCCGTTATGTTTAAGGTCGATTTGGTGGCGGTTACGTGCGGTGCGAACCGTGGAAAAGCCCCTGATCAGCCCCAGTGGTGGTGTGTGTTTCAGGCTGTTTCCCACCATGTGAGCCATGAAAATGGTGTTTCTCGAGGCTGCCTCAAGTGTTTCTGCCTGCAGTGTGTCGTACAGCGCGGTGTGACCGCCAATCGGGCGAAGGTCAAACATGACCGATGCCAACATGTGGGACTCCGGGGCGTGGCGTGTCATCCAGGTCTGGAAATAGCTGCGCCAGGTGCTTACGGGCTGGCACCACCGCGGGTTGGTGGCCATCATGTCGCCGGGGCAGTACACATAGCCGCACGCGTTCAGGCCATCGCACACAAAACGTGCCAGCTGCTCAAAGTAGGGCATGTCGTCGGGGGTGGCACTATCGTCAAGAAACAGGCAGTTGTCCTGGTCAGAAACGCCGGTTTGTTCCTGGCGGCCCTGGCTGCCGCAGGCCAGCCATAAAAACGGTACCGGTGCGGGCCCCAGGCGTTCCTGGGCCATGGCCAGCAGGCGCTTTGTAATGGCATCGGTAATATCGGTGATCTGGCGTGTGACCACTTCGTGACGTTGCTGGCTGGCAACCAGCTGGGTCAACATTCTGGGCAGTGCCTGTGCCAGCCTGGCCAGTTGTGCAACGTCTTTGGCCTGGCTGATGTCGTGCACCATCAAGGCGCCGCTGACGGCCTGGAACCGGGTCAGGTCAGTTTGCGTGATGATGCCGTAAAAATCACCATAATGAACAACCGGCAAATGGCCAATGTTGTTTTCCATCATGGTGCGCAGCACGTCGGCCCCAAGCGCTGTCGGGGACAGCGTCGGCGGGTTGGGCGTCATGACCTGTCCGACCGGGGTGTTGGCGTCAAGCCCCTCGGCCAGCACCCGGTTGGTCAGGTCACGTACCGTGACAATGCCGACTAGGTGTTGTGTCCCGGGCGTCAGTACGCCCAGGCATGAAATACTTTCGTCACGCATGATGCGTGCCGCCCTGAAAACCGGGGTGTCGGGCGAGCAGGCGATGGCCTTGCGGCTGATCAGGTCTTCTACTTTTAATGCGTTAAGGTCGGTCGGGCGGTTGGCCGTACGGTTGCCATAGTAAAAAAAATGGTCAAACACACTGGACCGACGAATCAGGCGACGGAACTCGGGTGCCGGGATAAGCAGGGTTTCGGTTGCCGAGCGCGCGTGGGCGGTGGTTGATGCCAGGCCTTCGCCACTGCGCATCAACCCACGTTCGCCGAAGCTTTGACGCCGTGACAGCTGCGATACCACCTGGCCGTTTCGGTCGGTAACCTCAACGTCGCCTGACACGATGACATGCACGCCGTCCAGGGGCTCGTCGATACGATAGATGGTTGCACCCGGCTGGTATTTTTTTAGTACCAGTGTTTTGCCTAACCGGGCCAGCTCTTCGCGTGACAAGCTGTCGTAGGGTGCCAGGGTCTCCAGAAACTCGGTGGCATCGAGGGGCGCAGGGTTCATGAGGCGTGTCCGCAAATGACACAGGGTGCGCATGGCACCCTGGTTTGTAGGTTGTCGGGATGCCGGGCCGGCCAGGGCCAAACCCGGCAGGCAGGCTTAGTGCGCGCTGGCCGAACCCGCACCTTTGGGGATGCGGATGGACTCAACCAGGTCTTGCACGTGCTGTGGCGGCTCTGCAGTTACCGAAGAGACCAGGTACGCCACGACAAAGTTCAGCAACGCGCCGACCGCCCCGATGGACAGCGGCGAGATACCGAAAACATAGTTGGCTGCGGTATCGGGCAGGTTGTTGGTGCCGGGGATGAAGAACCAGCCTTTGTACACAAAGATGTACACGGCAGTGAACACCAGGCCAACCAGCATGCCGGCGATGGCGCCCTGCTTGTTGATGCGTTTCCAGAAAATACCCATCATGAGCGCCGGGAAAATTGTGGCAGCCGCCAGACCAAAGGCCAGTGCAACTACCTGTGCCGCAAACCCGGGGGGGTTGAGCCCCAGCCATGTGGCCACAACGATGGCAAAAGTCATGGAAACACGTGCTGCAGTCAGTTCGCCCTTTTCTGTGATGTCGGGCTTGATGGACCCCTTGATCAGGTCATGGGAAATAGCCGATGAAATGGCCAGCAACAAGCCTGCAGCGGTAGACAGTGCCGCCGCCAGAGCCCCGGCCGCAACCAGCGCAATGACCCAGCCCGGCAGTGCGGCAATTTCAGGGTTGGCCAGCACCATGATGTCGTTGTCGATTTTGGTCAGCTCGTTGCCTTTCCAGCCTTTTTCAGCCGCCATTTTCATGATGGGTGAATCGGCAGGTGCCTTGTCGTTGTAATACTGGATGAGGCCATCACCGTTTTTGTCTTCCATGGCCAGCAGGCCGGTATTTTCCCAGGTGCGAATCCAGGACAGTTCGGGCTTGCTGTCGATGTCGGCACGCGAGATGGCGTCGCCACTGGTGGCTGTAGCCGTGAGCGCGGCCGGCCACATGGTGGTCGTCAGGTTCAGGCGAGCCATAGAACCTACGGCCGGTGCCACTGTATAGAGCAAGGCAATGAAGACCAGGGCCCAGCCAGCCGATGAACGTGCATCAGCCACTTTGGGTACCGTGAAAAAGCGGATGATGACGTGGGGCAGGCCGGCCGTACCGATCATGAGCGACATGGTGAACAGGAACATGTTCAGCCGGTTGCTGGTGTCGGCCGTGTAGGCGGTGAAGCCCAGCTCGGTGACGACCTGGTCCAGCTTGGCCAGTAATGAAATGTCGCCGCCAGATGGGGCATAGCTGCCGACCAGACCTATTTGCGGGAGCAGGTCACCGGTAAGGTTCAGGGAAATGAAGATGGCAGGTACGGTGTACGCAATGATAAGCACCACGTATTGTGCTACCTGGGTGTAGGTAATGCCTTTCATGCCACCGAACACCGCATACACGAACACGATGGCTGCGCCGATGTACAGCCCCATGTCGGTGGATACTTCGAGGAAGCGTGAAAACGTAACCCCGACCCCGCGCATTTGCCCGATAACGTAGGTAATTGAAATGATGATCAGGCAAACCACGGCCAGCAAGCGTGCGCCCCCCGAGTAGAAGCGGTCACCGATGAATTCCGGTACGGTGAACTTGCCGAACTTGCGCAGGTAAGGTGCCAGCAGCAGGGCCAAAAGCACATAGCCCCCCGTCCAGCCCATAAGAAAGGCCGATTGGGTGTAACCGCCAGCAGGTGACAGGGCAATAATGCCGGCCATTGAGATAAACGAGGCGGCTGACATCCAGTCGGCCCCTGTGGCCATGCCATTGAGCACGGGGTGAACCCCTTGCCCGGCCGCATAGAACTCGGAGGTGGTTCCCGCGCGCGCCCAGAACGCAATGCCAATGTAGATGGCAAACGTAATGCCCACGAAGATCAGATTGAGTACAAATTGGTCCATGAACAGCCCCTTTATTCTTCAACGCCGTGGTCACGGTCGAGTTTGTTCATCATTTTGGTATAGACAAAAATCAGGATGATGAAGACGTAAATGGAACCGTTTTGTGCCATCCAGAAGCCCAGGTCGGCGCCCCCCACTGAAATGCCCATGAGTGCTGGCCGCCAGATAATGCCCATACCAAATGAGCACAGAAACCATATAACCAGCGATATCAGAATGATGCGGACGTTGGCTTTCCAGTAAGCGTCCGATGATGCCTTTTCTACCATACGAGTGTCTCCTTTTTGTTTTATTTGGCCCGCCAGCGGGAAGCGGGCTTTACAGCAAGGCCCCAATTGCGGGGATGCCAGGGTGCCAGGGTAGCGACCAGCGCCGGGTCGTTACTGTTGCACTTTGGCAGTACAGCAAACCGCCGGCGTTGTTGCCTTTGGCCGCATACGAAACAACCCCGCATGGTTGCGGGGTTGCGATAAAGTGATGCAGACCTGCTTTGCAGGTGCCGAAAAGCAGGTGAACTGAGTACATGACAGCACCCTGCCAAAGGCCGCAGCCCTGGAACAGTGGTGATGCCTTGCAACAGCTTGCGCCCGCCATGTCGCCCCCTTTTTTTATGTTGTCTACCCGCTTTTTTTCTGGATTCTATACCTGTTGCTTTCAATTGTGCACGCTTTATTGAATTACCCGTATACGGTTTTGCCCTAACGGGAAGCCGGGTTATGCTTGCAAAATAACCATATCAAAAATACGGCTGAAACTTTGTCCTGCAGGTTTCCAGTGTTGTTGCACAAGTTTTGCGGCAATGTTTTGGCTGTCAGGTAGTTCCCGGGGTAATAATGATTTCTTTAACTGCAGTCGAAACGCTGCTGGCGTGCTGTGTGGTGCTGGTTGTTGGCCGCATACTGACCAGTCGAATTGGTTTTTTGGCGCGCTACAGCATTCCCGACCCG
Organism: Pusillimonas sp.; assembly: GCA_041677965.1. Taxonomy (GTDB): domain Bacteria; phylum Pseudomonadota; class Gammaproteobacteria; order Burkholderiales; family Burkholderiaceae_B; genus Neopusillimonas. Next base: position 3,903 of record JBAYOZ010000031.1, on the reverse strand, counting down.
GTAGTCGGGGGTATCTTGTTTGCCTTGCTGGTTTATGTGGTTGCCAGTTCGGGCGGCACTTCAGTGTCTCTGGATACCAGTATTCGTCCAACCTTGTTGCTGGTGTTTTTCAGTTGCATTGGCCTGACTGCAAACCTGAAGCTGCTGGCAGCAGGCGGGCCGCGGTTAATTGCCTTTTTATTGGCGCTGGCCCCGTTTCTTGTCTTGCAGAATATTGTCGGTCTGGGTATGGCCTGGTTGCTCGATCTGCATCCGCTGATGGGGCTGGTGGGCGGGTCTATCACGCTGGTTGGTGGGCACGGTACGGGTGCGGCTTACGCCGGTCGTTTTGCCGATGTCAACAACATACAAAATATTATGGCGTTGGCCATGACATCGGCCACAATTGGCCTGGTCCTGGGTGGTGTCATCGGCGGGCCGGTTGCTGAACGCCTGATACGGCGCTTCGGGTTGAAGGGGCAGCATGCCAACGACATGGCCGGGCATAAAAAAAATGGCGACCCGGCGTTTGCTGCGAGCAACACGGCACAGGTGCCACCCGATTCAGGCTCATATATTGTGTCCCTGCTGGCCGCATTTGTGTGCCTGGTCGGAGGGGCATTGTTGTTTGCGTGGGCCGAAGGCGGGCCCGTCAGTGTGCCAAACTTTTTGTGGTGCCTGTTAATTGGCATCGTGATACGCAACGTTGGTGGCCTGGCTGGCCTGAAACTTGATGATCAGGCCACAGAAATGATCGGCACATTGTCGCTGTCCATCTTTCTGGGCCTCACGATGATGACCCTGGACATTGGCAGCGTCATGGCGCTTGCCGGCCCGTTGGCCCTGATCCTGGTTGTGCAGGCCTTGTTTGCCGCCGTCTACGCCAGTGTGGTGGTTTTCCGGGCACTACGCAAAGACTATGAAGCGGCGGTCATGTCGGCCGCTTTCTGTGGCTTTTCCATGGGGGCAACGGCTACCGCCATTGCCAATATGCAGGCGCTTACCCGTCGTCACGGGCCAGCGCCACAGTCGTTTATCGTAGTGCCGGTTACCGGTGCGTTTCTGGTTGATATCATCAACGTTGTGGTTTTGACAGCGCTGTTGTCGCTGCCGTTTATCGGGGGGGGCTGACATGCTCAGGAAATTACTTGTCGCCCTGTTTTGTGTGGTTCTGGCCGCCTGTGGCCGCCAGCCAGACACCCAAACCCTGCGCACCGATGTCGCCCGTCAGCTGGATGAAACCTATGGCCAGGGCGTGTTTGACATTGTCAAGGTGGCTCGCAAGGGTGCTGCGGTCGACAGCACCGCACCTGAAGGCGAGAATCGCCGCGTTGTTTATTACGACCTGGTGCTTGAATTTGACAAAGATTTCACCCTTGATGCCTGGGATCGCCCCGGTGTTGCGTCGCTGGTCACTTTGCTGGGGGCCGGGCCGCGCAGCATTACCGGCGTCAAGTCCGGGGGGAATCAGGCCGGCGACCAAATCATGGCGCATGCCAGTGCAATTTACCGGCAAACTGATCAGGGGGCCTGGCAGGTTGTTGTTGCGCCAGGGGTTAGTGGCGCCCAGGCGCCTGCCATCGATACCGGCGCAACGCAGCCTGTTGCCCGTCGTTTACTGACAACGCTGGACGAGATCTCCCGTTCGGTGGCGCGCAGCGGTTCCAGTGGCGGCGAGCGCATTGTGCAGCAAGAGCTCGAGCGTTCCGTGGCCCGTATCAATGGCCGCCTCAGCCGGATGCAGCAAGGTTATCCGCTGGCCGGGGGGCCTGACCGTGGCGAGTACGTTGCGTTCGCCCGGGCATTGGCCGCATCGGCAGAGCAGGGACAGGCGCGCATTACCCCGCTGATTACCGGTGGGGGGGTCGACAACATCGAGATGTTGCGCAATGGTGACGCTGTGTTGGCGTTGGCCCAGGCTGATACGGCCCTTATGGCCTATCAGGGTTCGGGGCCTTTCTACGCCAAGGGTGCGTTTACGCGTCTGCGCGCAATTGGTGGGCTTTACCCTGAACTGGTTCATATTGTTGTACGGAACGAGCGCGCCTACCAGTCGGTACGCGACCTGCGCGGCAAGAAAATAGCGCTGGGGCCCAAAGGGTCTGCCGTTCGTGCAACACTCGAGCGAGTTCTGGCTGCTCATGGCCTGGAGGCCGGCAACGATTACGTCACGGTCGACATGCCTTTTGCGGCCTCGTTACCGGCCCTGACATCTGGGCGTATAGATGCCACTGTCCACGTTATCGGGGTTCCTGCAACCCCATTGCGTGACGCCCTAGCACGTGCACCGCTTAAGTTGCTGCCGCTGGATTCCCGTGCGATTGAGTCTTTGGTCAACGAAGAGCCTGCCCTTATGTCAATCAATATTGCCCAGGGGGTTTATCCGAACCAGGCCCGATCGGTTGCTTCACTTGGCATGGCGGCGTTGCTGCTTACCACGTCCGACCTGACACGGGACGAGGCCGTTGAGCTGGTTAACAGGGTGTACAAAAAAGGCTACGATTTGCTGGCGTTTGGTTCAGCCCAAGGGGCGCAGGTATCGGCTGCCAGTGCCCGCATGGGGGTAACGATTCCGCTGCACGAGGGGGCTGACGAGGCCCTGGGTCTGCTTGATGGGCCTGCGGCCCAGGTCATTCATCAAAATTGAAGGTAGATGTGCTGTACGGTAACCCTGAAGAGGTCATTGCGTTTTTGACCGCAGCCGATACCGGCGCGGGTTCTAAACACACCCCCGATATTGTGCAAACCCACATTTCGGTCATTGTCCGGTTTGAAACACGCGTGTACTAGCTCAAGCGACCGGTGTGCTTCCCGTACCTTGATTTTTCAACACCCCAAAAGCGTTATGACGCTTGCCTGAAAGAGCTTGAGCTCAATTGTCGAACTGCACCTGCGCTTTATCTGGCAGTGCGGCGCATTACGCGTACAGCCGACGGCGGGCTGGAATTTGACGGGGCAGGCGAGCTTGTTGATGCGGTATTGCACATGCGTCGTTTTGACGATGATGGTTTGCTGGCGACCATGGCGCAGCGTGGGCAACTCGACGCCGGGCTTATGTCCCGCGTGGCGGCTGCTGTCGCGGCCAGTCACCGGCAGGCGCCGGTCTTGGCCACGGCGGCGGGGGCGGGGCGCTTGCGGGCCGTGCTTGCGCTTAATCGCGAATCTGAAGCGGCCTGTGTGCTGGCTTTAGGTACCGATTTGCCGCAGCGTCTCAATCAGGCGCTGGCCCATGCACTTGAACAGCATGCCGCCGTACTTGATGCGCGTGCTGCCAAAGGCAAGGTACGCCATTGCCATGGTGATCTGCATCTGGGCAATCTTTGTGTGTACCAAGGCGAGCCATTGTTGTTTGACTGCCTTGAGTTCAACGACGACATGGCCACGATCGATGTCCTTTACGATCTGGCGTTCGTTTTGATGGATGTGTGGCGCTTCAATCAGCAGGCGCTGGCCAATTGGGTCATGAATCGTTATCTTGATCTGGCCGACGAGGCCGATGGCCTGCCGGTCATGCCGTTTTTCATGGCGTTACGGGCTGCAATACGGGCACAGATCCTGGCCACTCAGGCTGGGCAGGCACGGGGCGCTGGTGACGATGTTCGTGCTTTGGCGTGTGTCGGGCAGGCCATGACCTACCTTGACCTTGCCTTTGCCTTTCTCAAGCGCAGGCCTGCGGCCTTGCTGGCCATTGGTGGTCTCAGCGGCTCGGGCAAGTCAACCGTTGCGGCGGCAGTGGCCCACGCGTTCGGGCCGGTACCGGGTGCCCGGGTCTTGTCCAGTGACCGTTTGCGTAAACGTCTGTTTTCAGTGTCGGCAACCACGCGCTTGCCGCCAGAGGCGTATGCATCCGGGGTCTCGGAACAGGTGTATGCCGAACAGCGGCGGCAGTCCTTGCAACTGCTGGGGTTCGGTGTCGCTGTCGTG
>JBAYOZ010000030.1:0-13582 GCA_041677965.1 Pusillimonas sp. | reverse complement strand
TAGAGCGCAGCCGGATGTTTTCAGACAACCCCGGCACCCCGGCACGCAAGGCGCAGGCACCGCGAATGACCAGATCAACCTTCACACCGGCCTGGCTGGCTTCATAAAGCGCTTCGATAACCTTGGGTTCAAGCAGCGAATTCATTTTGGCCATAACGCGAGCTTTCTTGCCGGCCTTGGCATTTTCTGCTTCCTGACGGATGAAGTTGACCACGGTTTCGTGCAAAGTGAACGGCGACTGCAACAACAGCTTGAGCGGCCGGCGCGCACCCAGACCCGTCAGCAGCGAGAACACCTTGTCCATGTCTTCGCACATGCGCTGGTTCGCCGTAAGCAAACCGAAATCAGTGTAAAGACGCGAGGTGCGTACGTGGTAATTGCCCGTACCCAGGTGGCCATAGCGCTTGATCTGACCATTTTCGCGACGCAGCACCAGCGCCATTTTGGCGTGGGTTTTATGCCCGACAACCCCGTAACTGACATGCGCACCAACTTCTTCAAGCCGCGCTGCCCAGTTGATGTTGGTTTGTTCGTCGAAACGCGCCATGAGCTCGACAACAACAGTAACCTCTTTGCCTGCCTTGGCTGCCGCCAGCAATACCGCCATCAGTTCGGAATCTTCGCCGGTGCGATAAATGGTTTGCTTGATCGCAACAACATCGGGGTCGCGCGCAGCAGAAATCAGAAAATCAAGCACCGGCTGGAACGACTGGTAAGGATGGTGCAGCAAATAATCTTTGACACTGATGGCATCAAAGATGGCTGCCGAATCGTTGGCCAGACTGGCAAACGGCTCGGGCACCTTGGGCCGGAATTCGGGGAATACCAGATCGGGCCGGCTGACAGAATTGCAGACTTGCATCAGGCGCGACAGGTTGACCGGACCATTGACGCGGTAGGTATCACGCGGCTCGAGCTGGAACTCTTGCTGCAGAAAGCTGATGAGCTTTTGCGGCATGACGTGATCGACTTCCAGACGGACCGCTGCACCAAAGTTACGCTGCGACAACTCGCCTTGCAGCGCAAGACGCAGGTTGGTGATCTCTTCCTCGTCAACGAACAGGTCACTGTTACGGGTAACCCGCCATTGGTAACACCCCCCCACCTCAAGGCCGGGGAACAATTCGCCGACAAATTCTGAAATCAGGGTCGAGAGCAAAATGAAGCCATTCGGCATGCCGGCGATTTCTTCAGGCACGCGCATAACCCGCGGCAAGGCCCTGGGGGCCTGAACAATGGCAATTTGCCCCTGGCGGCGGAAGGCATCTTCGCCCGAAAGCGAGACAATGAAATTGAGACTTTTGTTAAAGACCCGCGGGAACGGGTGGGCCGGGTCAAGGCCAATGGGTGTCAACAGGGGCATGACATCACGCATGAACACGCCATGCGCCCAGGTACGCTGCTCGTCGGACCACTGGGATGAGTCTGAAAGACCAATGCCTTCCTTGGCCAGGACCGGCAAGATCTCTTCGGTAAGCAGGCTGTACTGACGGTCAATCAGGGCACGCGCGGCCACCTGAATGCGTTCGAAAGCCTCTGTAGGGGTGTAGCCATCGGGGCCCAGAAAATGCGGGTTGCGTGCCATTTGTTCTTTGATGCTTGAAATGCGTATTTCAAAGAACTCGTCGAGATTTGAGCTGACAATACACACATACCGCAGGCGTTCAAGCAATGGCGTTGCGGCGTTATCAGCCATGGCCAACACACGTTCGTTGAACTTGATCAAAGACAATTCGCGGTTCAGCAGCGTAGGCTGACCGCCGTTAGACGGAACAATCGAGGGCATAGGGAATCCAGGTTACACAGGGGGCAAGCGCACTTATACGTCATTTTGTTTTCAAGATTATGACAACCTAAACATTCTCTTACAAGGGATGAATTACGCTCTTTTTGCGGTAGAACAAGGGTCTTCTGAATTTATAATCCGGCAATCATCTCCTTTTTAGCGTCTTCCTAATGGATCACCTGCTCGCCGCCGTTGACCTCGGCTCAAACAGTTTCCGTCTCTCAATCGGCAGAGTCGTTCAACAAGACGACATTGCGCACATTTACGCCGTTGATCGCCTGAAAGAAAGCGTGCAACTGGCTGCAGGGCTGGATGCCGACAACAACCTGGACGATGCCTCGATCGCACGCGCTGTGGCGGTTCTCAAGCGCTATGGTGAACGCCTCAAAGGGTTTGACCCAGAACATGTCCGGGCCGTGGCAACCAGCACGTTCAGGGTTGCAAAGAATGTCGACGTGTTATTGCCTCTGGCAGAAGAAGCCTTGGGCTTCCCGATTGAAATTATTGCCGGCCAGGAAGAAGCCCGGCTTATTTTCACCGGTGTTGCCAACGAACTGCCCCCCTCCAATGACCGGCGCCTTGTCATGGATATTGGTGGAGGCTCAACCGAGTTCATCATCGGACGCGGTTTTGAACCGCTGCAATTGTCATCACTGCTAATGGGCTGCGTCAGCTACACACAGCGCTTCTTTCCTGACGGAAAAGTCACTACGGCGCGCATGGACAAGGCCGTCCTTACCGCACGCCGTGAAATTGAAACGATTTCCAAACGGTTTCGCAAACTGGGCTGGCAAGCCGCATTTGGGTCTTCGGGAACCGCCAAAGCGTTGTACGCCATCCTGGCTGATGCCGAAATGTCGCGCCAGGGGATCACGCTGGACGGCCTTGAAAAACTTCGCGCGAAACTGGTCGTCGACGGTGAGGCAAAAGCAGGCGAACTACCCGGCCTGAAAGCCTCCCGGGCCGGCGTTCTGGCGGGCGGGCTGGCCATCATGCTGGCAGCCTTCCAGGAACTGAAAATAAAAAGCATGGGTTCAGGCGAGGGCGCGCTGCGCATGGGCGTACTGTACGATCTGCTGGGCCGCGAATCGCAGCACGACAAGCGTGACGAAACCTCAAAACAATTCATGCGTCGCTACCATGTAGACGCCAATCAGGCTGCCCGGGTCAAACAGGCCACCCTTAAATTGTTTGAACCACTGGAAATTGACAACGACGAAAAAGAAATATTGCAAAAGATGCTGGGTTGGGCTGCCGAGCTGCATGAAATCGGCTTTTCAATTACAGCCGATAGCTACCACAGCCACAGTGCCTACATCTTGCAACACGCCGACATGCCGGGCTTTTCAAATGACGAGCAGGCGATTCTGTCGTGGCTTGCCCTTGGGCACCTGGGCAAGCTGGCAAAGTCAAAGGTCAAGAAACTGTCGAAAGCCTATTGGGCCGCCCTGATGTGCTTGCGCTTATCGGTGGTACTGATGCGCCGACGCAAAAACCTGCCCAAACTGCCCCTGCAGCTGGCACTGAGCAACGGCCGCATGACAGTAATGGTTAACCAGGCCTGGATGCAAGAGCACGCACTGACGGCATTCTCGCTTGAAAACGAAGTTGACGAATGGGTCAAGGCAGGCTTTAACGTCAGTATAAAAAGCGTTTAGGTCAGCCAGCACACAAAATGGCCCCGTGATGAGCGGGGCCAAAAAACCAGTCAGACCAGGCCAAAGTGCTTGCGATAACGCTCGTCCATGCGCGTCATGTCGAGCAAGACCGGGAAATCAGCGGTATTGAAGTCGGGGTCCCAGGCGGGCTCACCGCAAATTGTAGCCCCCAGTTTCAGGTAACCCTTGATCAGGGGCGGGACGCGCGCGGGCAGTTCGCTGTCAAGACGCTCTACAGGGTACGAATGGCGTGGAATTACGCGAGGCACATGCGGGTTTGACTGCAAGGCTTTGCGTGCCGAACGCCAGACCTCGGCAGCGGTAACACCATCGTCACGCAAGCTGACACTTGCACAGCCCAGAACATAACGCAAGCCTTGCTGCTTCATCAAGGTGGCTATACCCGACCACAACAGCATGATGACGGAACCGTTGCGGTAATCGGCATGGATGCACGAGCGGCCAACTTCAGCCATATTGCTGCGATACGCCTGCAACGACGCAATGTCGAATTCAGATTCAGAGTAATAACCACCCGCCTTGCCTGCGTTGGCCGGTGAAAGAAAACGGTAGGTTCCGACAACACGGCCCGAGCTGGCTTCTTTAACCATGACATGTTCGCACCATGGATCGTAGCGATCGGCATCGAGCCCATCGGCGGCATCAGGAAACACGGCATTCATTTCTTCTGTGAATACCTTGAAGCGCAAGCGCTGGATGGCCTCAAGTTCTTCATTGGTGCGCGCAAGCCCCATGATCAGACCTTCAGACGGTGCGCTTGACCATACTGCGGCGGTTTCGGCGTTTGCATTGACACGAACGAGCTCTAGCATAGACATCACTCCAAAAACATGCAGCGATTATGAGGGCTTAATGTTTCAAGTATTCGCCATTAACATTACTGCTTTGTTAAATTGACAGCCACCAATTCTCGCACACATTGCTCGGCCAGGTCAGCGTCCTCAGCTTCGACCATCAGGCGCAACTTGGGCTCGGTGCCCGATGCCCTGATCAGCACCCGCCCCGAAGCCCCCAACCTTGCCTCTACCGCCTGACGGGCACGTATAAGACCATCGTGGCTCTGCCATTGAACACCGGGTGCCAGCGGTACATTCACCATTTTCTGCGGGTACATTTTCAGGTCGGCGACCAGGTCGGGCAATGTCTGCCCCGAACGACGCAAGGCGGTAAGTACCTGCAGGGCTGCAATGATCCCGTCACCGGTGCTGTGGCAATCAAGACAAAGCAAGTGCCCCGAACTTTCGCCGCCATAAAGCCAACCCTTCTGCAGCATGAGCTCGAGCACATAGCGATCACCTACATTGGCGCGGGCAAAGCCGATACCCAGGGCCTGCATGCGTTTTTCGAAACCGAAATTGGTCATGAGCGTACCGACAACACCACTGACCGGTGCACTATGCGCGCGGCCATTGACAATGACATACAACAGCTCGTCGCCGTTGTAAACACGGCCATGCTGGTCAACCATTTGCAGACGATCGGCATCGCCATCAAGAGCAACGCCCAGATCGGCACCATGAGCCTTGACCGTTTCAGCAAGGTTTTCAGGGTGCAAGGCACCGACGCCTTCATTGATGTTGAAACCATCAGGCTGGCAGCCAATGGCAATGACCTCGGCACCCAGTTCACGAAAAACGTGAGGAGCAATGTGGTAGGCCGCGCCGTGAGCCGCGTCGACAACGATTTTCATGCCTGACAGATCAAGCTCGTTGGGAAAAGTGCTTTTGCAAAACTCGATGTAGCGCCCGGCCGCATCGTCGATACGACGGGCACGCCCAAGAGCGTCAGACGCCACACACCCCAAGGGCTCTTCGAGTGCCGCCTCGATTTCGGTTTCAATTTCGTCGGCCAGTTTCATGCCTTGTGACGAAAAGAACTTGATGCCGTTATCGTAGTATGGATTGTGCGAGGCGCTGATGACAATGCCGGCAGTCAGACGCAAGGCACGGGTCAGGTAAGCAACGGCCGGCGTAGGCACGGGGCCAGCCAGCAATACATCAACACCGGCTGCCGACAGCCCAGCCTCGAGGGCCGATTCGAGCATATAGCCAGAAATACGCGTATCTTTGCCAATAACCACCGTTGGGCGGTCACGTCCGTGGGTATGGTGGCGGGCCAGCACCCTGCCGGCCGCATACCCCAGACGAAGGGCAAACTCGGGGTTAATGGTTGCACCGCCGACCGTACCGCGGATACCATCGGTACCAAAATAGTTACGCTGACTCATTCTTGTATTCCGTTTTCTGTTGCCTGCCAGACCTTGATGGCGTCGTAGGTCAGGGCCACGTCGTGAACCCTTACCATGGCCGCACCACGCGCAATACCTGCCAGCGCACCGGCAATGCTGCCACCCTGACGCTCGGGTGCGGGGCGCCCGGTAACATGGCCAATCATGCTTTTACGTGAAAGCGCCACCAACCAAGGGTAATTACCGAATTGTAAATGCTGCAGGCCACCCAGCAACTGATAATTGTGCACCGCCGTTTTGCCGAAGCCGAATCCCGGATCCAGCAGAATCCGGGCAGGATCAACCCCTGCCGCCAGCAGTGCCTGGACACGCGCCTGCAGGAAGTCGCGAACCTCTCGTACCACATCACTATAAACCGGTGCCTGCTGCATGGTTCGCGGCTCACCCTGCATGTGCATGACACACAACCCGCACGTGCTGTCGGCCACGGCCTCTATGGCGCCCGGCCAGCGAAACCCGTAGACGTCGTTGATCATGTCGACCCCGGCATCTATGACGCGGCGCATGACCTCGGGCTTGAAGGTATCAACCGACAAGGGCACGTTCAGCGGGCGCAAGGCTTCGATAACAGGCAGTAGCCGGGCCAGCTCTTCGTCGGCCTCGACAGGCCGCGCACCCGGGCGGGTAGATTCGGCGCCTATATCGATAATGTCGGCACCATCGGCCACCATCTGGCGCGCATGCGCAATGGCATCGTCGGTGGCGAAATGCAAAGCGCCATCGGAAAAAGAATCGGGGGTAACGTTAAGGATACCCATGAGCAACGGGCGCTCGAACACAAGTTCGAAGCGCCCGCACCGGAGAGCTTGAGTCATTGAAGCAACAGCCCTGACCTGAAAAAGTTAAACGGGGGTTGCCGCCGTACCTGCGTCGCCCTTGCCTTTTTCAGTGGCAGCGGCGTTGCCTTCTGCAGGCGCATTACCCGACGACGACCCACCGGATGACGGAGAAATGTCGTCAAAATCTTTGGGAGGACGTGGAGGACGACCTTCCATGATGTCGTTGATCTGGTCGGCGTCAATGGTTTCCCATTCGAGCAGGGCCTTGGCCATGGCTTCCATCTTGTCGCGATTGCCTTCGATGATGTCGCGGGCAACCGTGTACTGACGGTCGATGATGGCACGGATTTCCTGGTCGACCTTCTGCATGGTGGACTCGGACATGTGCGTGGTTTTGGTGACGCTGCGCCCCAGGAACACCTCGCCCTCGTTTTCAGCGTAAACCATTGGTCCAAGGGTGTCGGTCATGCCGTAACGGGTAACGATGTCGCGGGCAATTGTGGTTGCACGCTCGAAGTCGTTGGATGCGCCTGTGGTCATCTGGTTCATGAACACTTCTTCGGCAATACGGCCACCAAACAACACGGAAATCATGTTGAGCAAACGCTCTTTGTCCATGCTGTAGCGATCGCCTTCCGGCAACTGCATGGTAACCCCGAGGGCACGGCCACGGGGGATAATGGTGACCTTATGGACAGGGTCTGTTTTGGGCAGACACTGTGCCACCAGGGCATGGCCGGATTCATGGTAAGCCGTATTGCGACGCTCTTCTTCGGGCATGACCAGACCACGACGCTCGGCGCCCATGATGATTTTATCTTTTGCCTTTTCAAAGTCTTGCATGTCAACCGTGCGGCCACTGCGACGGGCAGCGAACAAGGCGGCCTCGTTGACGAGGTTGGCCAGGTCGGCACCGGAAAAACCAGGTGTGCCACGCGCAAGAACGTTGGCATCGACATTAGAGGCCAGGGGCACCTTGCGCATGTGAACTTTAAGGATTTGCTCGCGCCCGCGGATATCGGGCAGACCCACCACAACCTGACGGTCGAAGCGGCCGGGGCGCAGCAATGCCGGGTCGAGCACGTCGGGACGGTTGGTGGCTGCAATGACAATAACGCCCTGCCCGGTTTCAAAACCGTCCATTTCGACCAGCAATTGATTCAGGGTTTGTTCGCGTTCGTCGTTACCGCCCCCCAGACCTGCACCACGCTGACGACCGACAGCGTCGATTTCGTCGATGAAAATAATGCAGGGCGCCTGCTTCTTGGCATTTTCGAACATATCGCGCACGCGAGCCGCGCCGACACCCACGAACATCTCAACGAAGTCGGAGCCCGAAATGCTGAAAAACGGTACTTTGGCTTCGCCGGCAATGGCTTTGGCCAGCAGGGTTTTACCGGTACCGGGGTTACCGACCAGCAACACACCACGCGGAATGCGGCCGCCAAGACGCTGAAACTTGGTAGGGTCACGCAAGAAGTCAACCAGTTCCTTGACGTCTTCTTTGGCCTCATCGCAGCCTGCCACATCGGCAAAGGTGATGTTATTGGTGTTTTCGTCGAGCATGCGTGCGCGTGACTTGCCAAAACTGAACGCCCCGCCCTTGCCACCGCCCTGCATCTGGCGCATGAAAAACACCCATACACCGATAAGCAACAGCATGGGGAACCAGGAAATGAAAACGCTGGCCAGGAAAGAAGGTTCTTCGCGGGCTTTACCCGAAACCTGAACGCCCGACTTGACGAGTTCGGGCACCATCCAGAGGTCACCCGGTGAGGTCAGGCTGTAAGGCCGGCCGGAATCGGGGGTGACAAACAGGGTGTCGCCCTGAATTTCAACCTTGGAAATGCGACCCGCACGAGCCTCATCCATAAATTGGGTATAGGTAACGGAATCGGTAGTGGTTGGCCGGCCATCGAACTGCTTGAACACAGTAAAAAGCACAAGCGCAATCACCATCCAGATCGCTACTTTGGAAAACGAGTTGTTCAACGCCAACCTCCTGAGAACTGCGGCTTCCGGTACCACATTGCGCGATGACCGGGGAAAAGATCAACGGTCATTCTAACCCGTTAACCAACAATTTGTGGCTCAAGACTTGAGACGCCGCCCGATTAAAAAAGTTTCAGATGACTTGTCCCGGGATGCCTTGGGCTTGCGTTCAACCACCCTGACAAAATGCCGTTTGAATGACTCGACTATTTGCGAAAACCCGCTGCCATGGAACGCTTTGACGATAAGTGCGCCATCGGGCTTAAGGTGATTTACCGAAAATTCTAACGCCAAATCGCATACATGCTGAATACGAGCTGAATCGGCAGCCCCCACACCAGACAAGTTGGGGGCCATATCGGAAATTACAAGGTCGACTTTTTCACCCTGCAAACGCGCTTCAAGCTGATGCAGGATATCGTCGTTGCGAAAATCACCCTGAAAAAACTCGACACCGGCGATGGGTTCCATGGGCAGCAGGTCAAGAGCAATGACACGACCCTCGATAACACCGCCTGGCCCCACCAGGCGCTCGCGCACGACCTGCGACCAACTGCCTGGGGCTGCGCCCAGATCGACAACGATGTCACCTTTGCGCAACAGCTTTTCAGCATCGAGAATTTCCATGAGCTTGAACGCCGCACGGGCCCGATAGCCCTTTTGTTGCGCCATTTTCACATAGGGGTCATTTATGTGCTGCTGAACCCACTCTTTTGAGAATTTTTTCTTGGCCATTCCCGTACAATTCAAATATGCCCAAACTAGACATTACTTCGCAAGAACGCGCCGCACTCCGTGCGCGCGCCCACCCGTTACGCCCCGTCGTCCTGGTTGGCGACAAGGGCCTGACCGAATCGGTCATTGCCGAAATCAACCGTAATCTTAACGCGCACCAACTGATCAAAGTGAAAGTTGGTGGTGCAGAACGCGACGAACGTGACGCCATGCTTGAACAACTGTGCAACGAATTGTCGTGCGCACCCGTTCACCATCTTGGTAAAACGCTTATTTTGTTCCGCCCGGACGCCAAACAGGTTGTTGCCGAACAAAACGCCGAATTTGCCACACGGGCCGTTCGAAAACCTACCGAACCCCACACGCCGAAAAAACTGGCCGCCACCGGTGGTGCACTGACACGCAAGGCATCCATTGCTGAACGTGCTGCGCGCAAAACCGAGCGCCTTCAAAATGCTGCGCCCAAAGCAAGGCGCGAGGCCGGTACAGCGGCGGCCCGCGCCCTTGCCAAACCGTCGACTGGCCGTCCTGCTTCAGGTAGTGCCGGGCATGGCATTCCTCGTCGGTCAGGCAGCGCCTTGTCGCTCAAGGCCGGGGCACGCCGTTCAACAACGAAACCACGTTAAAAAACAAAAGCCCGGCACACTTTGTTTGCACGGGCTTACATTGACCTGATTGGCGCCATGGCGTGGCGCCGGTTTCAGACGTAACTGATCGACAGAATTTCGTATTCGCGAACGCCTGCAGGCGCCTTGACTTCAACGACATCGCCTTCGCCTTTGCCGATCAGGGCGCGTGCAACGGGGCTGGACACCGAAATACGGTTTTCACGGATATCCGCTTCAAGATCACCCACAATCTGGTAAGACACACGGTTGCCAGACTCAAGGTCCTCGATTTCCACCGTGGCACCGAAAACAGCCTTGCCTTCGGCATCAAGCTCAGCCGGATTGATAACCTGGGCATTGGACAGCGTACCTTCCAGTTCCTGGATACGGCCTTCAACAAACGCCTGGCGCTCGCGCGCCGCATCGTATTCGGCATTTTCAGACAAATCGCCCTGTGCACGCGCCTCGGCAATTGCGTTAATGATCTCGGGGCGCTCGACTGTTTTCAGCCGATGTAATTCTTTTTGCAAGCGCTCAACGCCACTTACCGTTAACGGGATCGCAGACATAATGCTTCCTGAAATAAAAAGTAAAAAAGACGCCCCCAAAGGAGCGCCCGATTGGTAAACCACTTGATTTGAAAGGTTCAAAGCAAATCCCCGGTCGATGACAACCGGGGATCTGCAGGTATTGTCGGCAAATTTGACTTAAAAAGCAAGCCCTTGCGTTTTTTGTGTTTTATACCGCACTACCCTTGGAGCGACGCAGCAGCGCGTAGAGTATGATCGCGCCGAACGTTGCAGTACCGATTCCGTCAAGACGGAAGGCGCCCAGCTCGATGGAGAAGTTGCCGGCACCCAGCACCAGCGTAACTGCAGCAACGATAAGATTGCGGTTATCACTGAAGTCAACCTGGTTGACGACCCAGATTCGCGCACCGGCAATGGCAATCAGGCCAAACACAACAATCGACATACCGCCCAGTACAGGGCCCGGAATCAACTGGATCAAGGCACCAAACTTGGGTGAAAAACCCAAAAAGATGGCGATGAACGCGGCCACCACAAACACCAGTGACGAATAAATGCGTGTCACCGTCATGACGCCAATATTTTCGGCATAGGTCGTTACACCAGTACCGCCCACCGAACCGGAAACCATCGTGGCCACGCCGTCGCCCACAAAAGCCCTGCCCAGATATTTGTCAAGGTTCTGCCCAGTCATGGCGCTGACCGCCTTGATATGCCCGAGGTTTTCGGCGACCAGAATAATGGCCACAGGAACAATCACCGTCATGGCGCTGGCGTTGAAAACGGGGCTGGCAAACGTTGGCAAGCCGAACCATGCCGCCTGCGAGATACCGCTGAAGTCCATGGGTTTGCCCAACCCGAAACCGTTGGTCAAGACCGCATAGATGACGCAGGCCAGAATCAACCCCACCAGGATCAGCAGGCGCTGGGTTACGCCGCGCGTATACACGGCCACCCCACCCACACACAGCACGGTAATCAATGCCATCACGGCCTCGAAGGTTGACCCGCCCATGGCGCCTTTGGCCGCGATCGGTGCCAGATTCAGGCCGATTACGGCCACGATGGCACCCGTAACGACTGGAGGCATCCAGGCTTCAATCCAGTCAGACCCGTTCGCCGAACGTGCATTAAGCCACCAGACCAGCAACCCGATCAGGGTATAGACCAGACCACAGACAATTATGGCCCCCAGTGCAACCCCGATATTGGCGTTTGCACCGCCGCCCGCGTAGCCCGTCACGGCAATAACACCACCAATAAAGGCAAAACTGGATCCCAGATAGCTGGGCACCCGGCCACCCACAAACAGGAAGAAAATCAGTGTCCCGATCCCGGACATTAAAATAGCTACATTCGCATCAAACCCCATTAACAAAGGGGCCAGAATTGTCGAGCCGAACATCGCCACAACGTGCTGCGCACCCATAGCCACGTTTTGTGGCCACGACAGGCGTTCGTCGGGCTGAACCACACCGCCATGCTGATCAGGGTTAACCTGACGCCATTGCGGAAAATATGAATTTGACATTGATATGCCTTCTTGAAGTTGTTGGTGAACAGAGTGCTTCCCTTTTGCAGGCGCAAGTTTACGGTCACCGCACGACATCGGCAACAAGATTCACCCCAACAACCATGAAGAAAAAAACATCGACCTTGCCCTGCCCGTGCGGAGGGCTGCCCACAGGAACACCCTATGAAGCGTGTTGCGGCCGCTACATCAGTCACAACACTGACGCACCGGACGCCCTGCATCTGATGCGGTCCCGCTACACGGCCTACACCTTGGGGAACGCCGATTATGTCAGCGCCACCTGGCACGCCTCAACACGGCCCGCCAGTTTGATGCTGGCCACACCCGATACACCGCACGCCACCAAATGGCTTGGGCTATGCGTGCATACCTTTGAGGTTATTGATGAGACCCATGCCCAGGTGCGCTTCACCGCACGCTATCGCGACGGCGGCAAAGCATTTCGCATGACCGAGCTCAGTGACTTCGTCAGGGAAGACGGGCAGTGGTTTTACGTTGAAGGCGTGGTCGAAACGTCAGCCTGACTGTCGTGGCTTGCGTTCGCGTTTTGCTGCAACACGGTCGTACAGCACGTCAGGAACACAACGCAACAAGCGAGCGACCCAACCCATTTGCCACGGAATCACCGTATACGACGTACCCCGGTCTATCGCCTTGACCGCCTGACGGGCAAACTGATCAACCGGCATGAGAAACGGCATTTTATAGGGGTTCTTTGCCGTCATGGGGGTACGGATGAAACCGGGGGCCAGTGTCACCACCTTCACACCGGTACCGTGCAATTCCACCCGCAGGCTTTCGCAGTAGTTGCGAACCGCCGCCTTGGATGCACTGTACGCCCCCGCCCCCGGCAAGCCACGCACAGCGGCCACACTAGCCACACCCACCAGCGTACCGCGTCCGGTTGACTTCATGGCACCAACAAAGGGCTCGAACGTTGACACCGTTGCCATCACATTGGTTTGCATGATGCGCTGGAACACGTCGAAATCTTCGCTCGCTTCAGTTAACGTGCCGACACTGATACCGGCAGAGGCGATGACGATATCAACAGGGCCCAACGCCAGAAAAGCCGCAGCTGCTGCATGCAAGGCATCGCGGTCTGTCACATCAAGCGCATACACATGATGCTGGCCCGGCAAGGCCTCGGCCAATTCATGCAAGGCAGCTTCGCGACGCCCGACCAGACCCAGCTGATAACCCCGCGCCGCATAAAAACGGGCAAGCGCGGCACCAATGCCGCTGCTCGCCCCGGTAATGAATACGCGCTGCATGCGACGTATCAGCCTTGATCAGGCATGCATGTTTTGCAGGCTGTAGACTTTTAGCCCGCTACCTTGACGCAAATACTGCAGGCCCTCTACTGCCGCACGTGCGCCAGCGATGGTCGTGAAGAACGTAACACGAGAGGCCAGAGCAACCGTACGGATATGACGGGAATCGGCAATGGCATTGCGACGCTCTTCGACGGTGTTGATGACCAGGGCAATTTCCTGATTCTTGACCATGTCGACAATGTGAGGACGCCCTTCGGTGACCTTGTTGACGACCTGGACCGGAATACCGGCTTCGGAAATAGCGGCAGCCGTACCACGTGTGGCCACAATGGTGAACCCCAGGTTGACCAGACCGCGCGCGACTTCAACGGCCTTGGGCTTGTCGCGGCTTTTCACGCTAATGAAGGCCACGCC
>JBAYOZ010000029.1:0-13615 GCA_041677965.1 Pusillimonas sp. | reverse complement strand
CCATTGCTGGTAAGCACTGACGCGTTGCCAGGCGGCAATCTCGCCAAAGCTGCTGTTTCCAACGGTATCGACATCGGGTCGTGTGCTGTTCTTGCTGAGACTGGCCGTGTAGCTGGCTACTCCGGCAAGAGCCCCGTCCAGAAAGGCCGGCCCCCCGCTGTCACCTTGTGCGATGAGGCCTTCATTCAGCCCCAGCCCCAGACCGTCTCGGGCGATCAGACGCCCCAAGGCATCGTTGTAAGGGTTGCCGTTGTCAAAGTCGGCGATAAGTTGTGTGCCGGCATTGGGCGTCCATGTAATGCTTGAGCCCATGTAATTTTTTAAAGTCGTCGCGTCTGCATCGAATTGGTTGGCGGCTTTGAGCCTGGACAGATTTTGAGTGTCGCTTGCCCCCAGATTGCCTGTGCCGGTACGGCCGTATCCTGCAAAGACAAACGCCTTGCCGATTTCGTCGTGGTTTCGGTAAAGCGCGTACCGGTCAGCACTGATGGGCGCCGTGGTCGGCAGCCAGACGATGGCCAGGTCATTGTTGCTGTCCTGGTCATAGCCTGGATGTCGCAGAATCTGCGTCGAGGTGTACGTCTGGACACCTTGTGCCGTTTCGAACCGGATTGTCGCCGAACTGGCCATGGGGTCAAACAGGTGACCTGCCGTCAGTATGGCCCGGCCGTCATAAAGCAAACTGCCGGTTGCATAGTAGTTGTTGACACTGATGCGAACCACGCCGTCATAGCCATCGCCGGCGGTGGTGCGATAACGGGGGTCAGTGTAATGGGCGCTTGTCGTGACCATGATGTACCGGCAACCATATTCGAGTGATGAGCGTGTTGTCTTTCAGGAAAAGGCCGCAGCTTATTCCATCCCGGGCACAACCGTCGAGAAACCGGCATCCACATGGGTGATTTCGCCGGTCACGCCCGCAGCCAGGTCAGACAGCAGGAATGCGGCGACGTTACCCACATCGTCTGTTGTGACATTGCGGCGCAGCGGGGCGTGGGCTTCGACAAACTTCAGGATGGAGCCGAAGTCTTTGATGCCGCTGGCGGCCAGGGTTTTGATTGGGCCTGCAGAGATGCCGTTGGCGCGGATGCCCATGGGGCCCAACGAGTTGGCCAGATAGCGTACGCTGGCTTCCAGTGAGGCCTTGGCCAGACCCATGGTGTTGTAGTTGGGAACAACTTTTTCGGCGCCCAGGTAGGTCAGGGTCAGCACGGAGCTGTTGCGGCCCTTGAGCAGGGGCAGGGCGGCTTTGGCCAGGGCGGGGAAGCTGTAGGCAGAAATGTCGTGGGCGATGCGGAAGCCTTCGCGCGACAGGCCGTCGAGGAAGTCGCCGGCGATGGCCTCACGCGGGGCAAAGCCGATGGCGTGGACCAGACCATCCATGCCGTCCCAGTGTTTCTGGATTTCAGCGATGGCCGATTCGATTTGAGCGTCGTCGCCGACATCGCAGGGCAGCACGATGGCGCTGCCAAATTCAGCGGCGTACTCGGTGACGCGGTCTTTAAAGCGGTCGCCGACGTAGGTGAAGGCCAGTTCGGCGCCTTGCTGGTGGCAGGCTTTGGCGATGCCGTAGGCGATCGAGCGGTTGGAGATGACACCGGTGATCAGGATGCGTTTGTTTTTAAGAAAGCCCATTATTCAGCCTTTGGAATCAGTAAAAAGGGTGTGTTGCGTGGCAATTAAATGTTGTGGTTATTTTTGCTGTGAACCGGCCGCTGGCCTGGCGGTGCCGCTGGCTTGACCTAGCTGCGGCGCCCTTTGCCAGGTACTTTCAGGCGCTTGCCCTGGTCAAGATTGTTGCCTTTCAGGTTGTTCAGGCGGCGCAGTTCTGTAATCGAGGTGTTGTAGCGTCGGGCCAGCGAAAAAAGCGTGTCACCTTTGCGAACCGTGTGTGTGCCCAGGCGGTTGGTGTTGCGTATCGAAACGTCGGGGTCGACGCGACGCCGCTCGCGTGCAATGGGCGTACCAACAGGCGGGATTCCGGCGACGGTGGTCGTGCTGGCAGGAATGAGCAGGCCGGTGCCGGTGCCTGTGGTGGCGGGTACCCACAGGGCCTGGCCGTTGGCGCGGGTGGCGTTGTCGTCAAGGCCATTGATGTCGCGCAGGCGTGCCAGACTGATATTGTGTTTTTGTGCAATGCTGCCCAGGGCTTCGCCCTTGCCTGGGTGGTAGGGTTTCCAGGTGTCAAGCTTGTGTTTGTGGGCTTCCAGGTTGGCTTTGAAAATATCGACCCGGTTGGCCGGCAGCAAAATAACCGGAGAGTTGTCGGCAACGATAATGTCCTGGTTAAACGAGGCATTCAGGGCCTTGAATTCTTCTACCGGAATTTCAGCCAGGCGGGCAACGTCTTCAACCGCCATGGTCTGTGTCTTGCGAATGCTGGTGAAATAAGGCGTGTTGCCGACAGCAGGCAGGGTCATGCCGTAGCGCCGCGGGTTGGCAATGATGTTTTTGATGGCCTGCAACTTGGGTACGTAGTTGCGGGTTTCATCGGGCATTTTCAGCGACAGGTAGTCGGTGCCGTCTCCGGCGTCTTCAGCACGCTCGATGGCGCGTTTCACCGACCCTTCCCCCCAGTTGTACGAGGCCAGTGCCAGATACCAGTCACCCTGGAATTCGTACAGGTAGTTCAGGTATTCAAGTGCGGCATGGGTAGAGGCAATCGGGTCACGCCGCTGGTCTTGCAACTGGTCTTGCTTGAGGTTGAAGTGCAGCCCCGTGCTGGGGATGAACTGCCATAACCCGGAAGCTTTGGCCCGGGAATAGGCTTCGGGGTTGTAGGCGCTTTCAACAAACGGCAACAGAGCCAGCTCGGTGGGCATACCGCGGCGCTCGAGTTCGTCGACAATGAAATACAGGTAGCGCTTGGCACGCTCGCTCATGCGGTAGACCGACTGCGGGTGTGAGGCGTAGTAGTTGGTCCAGTGGTCGACCAGCGGGTCATTCAGGTTGGGAATGGCAAAGCCGCGCCGGATCCGGTCCCAGATGTCGGCCGGGGGGTTGGTCAGGTCGATGGTGCGCGAGGTGTCGACGGCCACATAGGGGTCTTGCCCCGATTGTTGTACGCTGCCCTGGTGAGCACAGCCGGCCAGTATCGCTACCAGTAGCAGCGTAAATAATCTCAGGAACATGGGTAGAGCATTAAAAATTGTTTTTCCACTCGCGCAGGCAGGCAAAAACAGCAACTGCGGAATTTAGCGGTGCGCCGGTGTAGCCTTGGGCGGCTTCAACCACCGACGACTGCAAGGGGCGCAGAAACGGGTTGGTTTCAAGCTCGAGGCTGATGGTTGAGGGCAGCGTTGGCAAGCCTTGCTCACGCGCCTGTCGTGCCGATTCAAACCGTTTTTGCAGAACCGTGTTGCCAGGCTCTACGGCCAGGGCCCAGCGCAAATTTGACAGGGTGTATTCGTGCGCGCAGCACACCAGGGTGTCGAGAGGCAGCGCCTGAAGCTTTGCCAGCGAGTTCACCATATCGGCCGGGGTACCTTCAAACAGGCGCCCGCAGCCGGCGGCAAATAGTGTATCACCACAGAAAACAACAGGTTGCTGTTCGTCAAGGTAGCCGAAGTAGGCAATGTGACCCGCGGTGTGTCCGGGAATATCGAGTACGGAAAGTGTCAGGCCCAGATGGTCCAGCCCGACCTGGTCAGTTTCTTTCAGGCCATGGTCACATACGGGCAGGCGCTCGCCAATGGGGCCGTAAACGATGGCACCGGTTTTTTCTTTAAGTTCCTGAACCCCGCCGACATGGTCGGCGTGGTGGTGGGTGATCAGGATGGCGTCCAGTGTCAGCTGGTGTTTTTCGAGTTGGGCCAGCACCGGTGCGGCTTCGCCCGGGTCGACCACGACAGCGTGGTTGCCTTTGCGCAATAACCAGATATAGTTGTCTGAAAACGCGGGCACCGGAACCAGGCGGGTTGTTTTGGAGTCTTGAGTTGTATTAATCATAGGGAGCTTGTGTGTTTGTTTCAGACCAACCGCTTATCGGCGAGCTGGCCGGATGGCTTGAAACGCCTGCCGGCCAGTACGTGCAAAACTGGGAACAGAAAAAAACCAATGGCATGGTTGCAAATGCGTTTGGCTACCACGCGGTGCAGGTAGGCATGCCCCACTGGGACCTTCTGGCGGCAAACCGCATTTCGCACAAGATGCTTGCCGGTTCGTGTTTCGAGGGTTTGGCGCTGCCGCCCGACCGCAGCCTGCTGCTGGCCGAACCAGAGCAGCTTCCTTTTGAAAGCCAATCAATCGATCTTTTGATATTACCGCATGTGCTCGAGTGTTCCAATAATCCGCATCAGGTCTTGCGCGAAGCAGAGCGGGTGCTGGTGCCCGAGGGTCGGCTGGTTATTTCGGGGTTTAACCCTTTAAGCTTGTGGGGGCTGCAGGCGCGCTTGCCGGGTATTGATCCGCTGGTGCCTGTGCCTGCTCACATGCAGGTCTCTTTGCCTCGCCTGAAAGACTGGTTCAAACTGCTGTCGCTTGAAATTGACCGGGGGCACTTTGGTTGTTACGCTGCGCCCTGCGCCACCCAGCGCTGGCTGCAGCGCTGGTCTTTCATGGAAGCTGCCGGTGATCGCTGGTGGCCGGTGTGCGGTGCCGTTTATGTGGTGGCGGCGGTCAAGCGTGTGGCCTCCATACGTCTGGTCGGGCCCGCGTGGAAGAACAAGAAAAAGCGCCGGATGCGTCGGGCAGCCGTTGTGGCCAGCCAGCAGCGTCAGGCCGGTGTGTCAAGGTAACAGCAAGGTAGTCAATCATGAGTCAAGGTCAGGCCAGTCCTGTCGATATCTGGACCGACGGGGCCTGCAAGGGTAACCCCGGGTGGGGCGGATGGGGTGCTTTTTTACGGCATGGCCGGCACGAAAAAAGCCTGTTTGGGGGCGAGCCCGACACAACCAACAACCGTATGGAAATTATGGCGGTCATTCAGGCACTTGACGCTTTAAAGCGTCCCTGTCAGGTGGTCATACATACCGATTCGCAGTATGTACAAAAGGGCATGACAGAATGGCTCGAGAACTGGAAGCGGCGCGGGTGGCGTACCGCCGACAAGAAACCGGTCAAGAATGCCGATCTGTGGCAAGCGCTTGATGCCCTTGTGCACAAGCATGATGTCAGCTGGCGCTGGGTACGTGGCCACTCTGGTGACCCGGGAAATGAAAAAGCCGATGCCTTGGCGAATCAAGGCGTCGAAGCTGCTCGTGCTGCCGCTGCCCGAAACAATATGTAAACAGTTCTCATCCTGCGCTATTATCAATGCCGGCACCGGAAATGCTGCGTTTGCCGTGGCGTTCCGGCGATTTATTCTGGTAATGGTGTTTGGGCGACAACGACTGATATGAACAGACGAGTGGCAGGTTTTATCGTGATTTTGGGTTTGGGGGTTGCCCTGGGCGTCGGGGCATCCAATTGGTGGGGCCCCGGGTCAGGCTCAAGCACCCCGGCCAAAACGTCATCTGCCGCTCCGGCAACGCCGCCCGGGCCCGGGCCGGCCGGTGGTCCGCCTGCCGCTGCACGTACGGTGGGGGTCGAAGTGGCCGCAGTTCGTCTGGTCAGCATGCCCGCCGAGGTTTCCGCTGTCGGTACGATGCGTTCTGAAAACGCAGTCATGCTTCGCCCCGAAGTGACGGGTCGTATCAGCGAAATCGCGTTCACCGAAGGTCAGCCCGTCAAACAGGGCCAGGTTTTGCTGCGGCTCGATGACAGCGTCGTCAAGGCCCAGTTGCAACAGGCACAGGCCAATCTGGGGCTGGCCAATTCGCAGTATCGCCGCTCGGAAACCCTGACTCAGCAAGGCTTTATCAGTAAACAGGCACGCGACGAGTCATTCAGCCAGCTTAAAGTACAGCAAGCGGCTGTGGCGCTGGCACAGGCCCAGCTCGACAAGACCACCATTCTGGCGCCCTTCGATGGCATTATTGGCTTGCGACAAGTGTCAGTGGGCGACTACGTCAGCCCGGGCATCGATATTGCGCCGCTCGAGTCTATTGACCCGCTGCAGGTTGATTTTCGTGTGCCTGAAGGGTTCGCCGGTCAGCTGGCCGCTGGTCAGCCACTGACCGTTCGTTTCGACGCCTTGCCCGGCGAGCAGCGGGGCGGGGTGGTCAAGGCCATTAACCCGCAAATCGACGTTGGTGGCCGTTCAGTGCTGGTGCGCGCCGATGTGCCCAACCCCGATGGCAAGTTGCGCCCGGGCCTGTTCGCCCGCGTCTTGTTGCGGTTTAACGATTCACAGGCGCTGACGGTGCCTGAAACGGCCTTGCAATCCAGCGGTGCCGAGCGTTTTGTGTTCCGTGTTGAAGACGGCAAGGTCAGGCGTGTGGTGGTCGAGATCGGGCAGCGTCGCGCCGGGCAGGTCGAAATCGTGCGGGGGGTTCAAGAAGGGGACCAGGTGGTGGTTGCCGGCCTGCAAAAAATATCTGATGGTGCGGCTGTACGGATTCTGGCCGCGCCAGCTGCTGCATCCGCATCCTGAGCCCGGGGGCTGACATGGTTCTTTCCGAAGTTTGTATCAAGCGCCCGGTTTTTGCCACGGTGCTTTCCTTGCTGATTGTGCTGGTTGGGCTTATTTCCTACGACCGCCTGACGGTGCGTGAATACCCCGCCATTGACGAGCCGGTAGTGTCGGTGATGACCGATTACAAGGGGGCTTCGCCTGAAGTGGTCGAGTCACAGGTCACCAAGCCGCTGGAAGACCAGTTGTCCGGTATGGAAGGCGTTGATGTGATGACGTCACGCAGCCGTTCTGAACGCAGTTGGATCAGCATCAAGTTCAACATGGATCGCGACCCGGACGCGGCGGCGGCCGATGTGCGCGATAAAGTGTCCCGGGCCCGCCGTTTCTTGCCTGATGAAATCGACGAACCGGTCATCAGCAAGGTCGAGGCCGACTCGACCCCGATCATCTATATTGCCGTTCAGGCGGGCAGCCTCAGCACAATGGAGGCATCCGACTACCTGAACCGGTACATCAAGACACGGTTGTCGGTGCTGCCGGGGGCGGCCGAGATCCGCATTTTTGGCGAACGTCTGCCCGCCATGCGCATTTATATTGATCGCGCCAAGCTGGCGGCCTACAACCTGACGGTGCAGGACGTTGAGTCAGCCCTGCGTGCCCAGAATGTGTTGATCCCGGCCGGGCGAATCGAGTCTTCTATGCGCGAATTCTCGGTGGTATCGACCACCGACCTGCAAACCGTGCAGCAGTTTCAGGACGTGATTGTCGACACGGTTAACGGGTATCCGGTGCGTCTGGGTGATGTGGCCAATGTTGAAATCGGGCCTGCCAACGAGCGGATCTTGTCGCGATTCAATGGCAGTGATGGCCTGAACATTGGCGTGACCAAACAGTCGACGGCCAACCCGCTCGATTTGTCGCGCGCCGTGCATGCCGAGGTTGAGTTGATCAACCAGAACCTGCCGTCCGGCATGAGTCTGAACATTGCCTACGATAGTTCCGTCTTCATTCAGGAGTCCATCAATTCGGTCTACAAAACCATTGCCGAAGCCATTATTCTGGTGGTGCTGGTCATCTTCTTTTTCTTGCGCAGCGTACGTGCCAGTCTGATCCCTATTGTTACCATTCCGGTGTCGCTGATCGGGGCTTTCGGCATCATGTATCTGTTCGGTTTCTCGATCAATACGCTGACCTTGCTGGCGATGGTGCTGGCCATTGGCCTGGTGGTGGACGATGCAATTGTGGTGCTCGAAAACGTTTACAGACACATTGAAGAAGGCAAGTCACGCCTTGAGGCGTCGTTTTTGGGCATCAAGGAAATTGCTTTCGCGGTCATTGCCATGACGTTGACCCTGGTGGCGGTGTATGCCCCCCTGGCGTTTGCAACCGGTCGAACCGGGCGCCTGTTCATTGAATTTGCCCTGACGCTTGCCGGGGCGGTTCTGGTGTCCGGCTTTGTGGCACTGACCCTGACGCCCATGATGTGTTCCACCATGTTGCGCCATCAAAAGTCCCATGGCCGGGTGTATGTGTTTATTGAAAACCTGCTTGAAGGGTTAACGTCGGGCTATCGTAAAAGTCTGGGCGTTGCGCTGCGCCATCGTCTGATTGTTGTGCTGTTGGGTTTGGCGGTAGCCGCAGGTAGTGTGGTGCTGTTCAAAACCATTAAAAGCGAACTGGCGCCGCTGGAAGACCGGGGGGTTGTGTTCGGGGTCGTCAGCGCGCCCGACGGGGCTACGCTTGACTACACGCTTGACAGCGTCAAGCGCATCGAGCAGATGTACGCGGGCATTCCCGAGGCATCTGGCAATCAGTCGATTGTCGGTTTCCCGACCGTGACCGAGGCCTTTGCGATTTTACGGCTCAAGCCATGGGACGAGCGCGAGCGTACCCAGCAAGAAATTGCATCGGGCCTGTTGCCACGCTTCATGGGCCTGCCCGGGGTGCGGGCCTTCCCCAGCAACCCGCCGTCGTTCGGGCAGCGGGCCACGTCCAAGCCCATCGAATTTGTGATCATGAGCCAGGCCCCCTACGAAGAAATCGGCCGTATTGTCGATGCGTTTGTTGACAAGCTGTCCGGTTATCCCGGTTTGCAGAATATCGATACCGATCTTCGGCTCAATACCCCTGAACTGACCGTTGCGGTCAATCGCGAAAAGCTGGCTGATGTCGGGGTTGATGTAGGTACGGTAGGTCGTACGCTTGAATCTATGCTGGGAGGCCGTCAGGTGACGCGCTTCCGGGACAGTGGCGAACAATACGACGTTATCGTCCAGGTCAGCCGGCAGGATCGGGCTGATCCGCGCGATATTTCAGATATCTATGTGCGTACGGCCCAGGGTGGCATGGTGCAGTTGTCCAACTTTCTGGATGTCACCGAGTCGGTGTCGCCTCAGTCTCTGAATCACTTCAACCGTTTGCGGGCCGTCAAGGTGCAGGCGGCGGTGGCGCCGGGCTATGCCATGGGCGAGGTGCTTGACCATATGTTTGCTGTTGCGCGCGATACCCTGCCGCCTACGGTTCAAACGGATCTTGACGGACAGTCACGCGAGTTCCGCGACTCATCGGGCAGTATTTATCTGGTGTTTGTGATGGCACTGGCTTTCATTTACCTGGTGCTTGCCGCGCAGTTTGAAAGCTGGCGCAATCCGTTTGTGATCATGCTGTCGGTGCCGCTGGCCATGACGGGGGCGTTGCTGGCCTTGTGGCTGACGGGCGGGACACTGTCTATTTACAGCCAGATCGGTTTGATTACCCTTGTGGGCCTGATTACCAAGCACGGTATCCTGATTGTCGAATTCGCAACCCAGTTGCGCGAAGAGGGTAAAAACGTCATGGAGGCGGTGACAGAAGCCAGCGTCATGCGCCTGCGCCCGATCCTGATGACGACCGGGGCCATGGTGCTGGGTACGGTGCCTCTGGCGCTGGCTACCGGTGCCGGGGCCGAGTCGCGCGAGCAGATTGGTTGGGTGCTGGTTGGTGGGTTAACATTTGGCACTTTGCTGACGTTGTACGTGGTGCCGGTGGCGTATTCACTGATTGCCCGTAAAAAAGTCGCCCATTCCTGATTACCTGTTGCCTGAAACCATGCGTCAAATCATTCTTGATACTGAAACCACCGGTCTTGACCCCGCTCAGGGTCATCGCATTGTTGAGCTGGCCTGTGTCGAGATGGTGAACCGCAGCCTGACAGGGCGCCACTTGCACCTGTATCTGAACCCTGACCGCGACAGTGACCCCGAGGCGCTGGCCGTGCACGGGCTGACGACCGACTTTCTGTCGGGGTATCCGCGGTTTAACGAGGTGGCAGCGCAACTGATCGAGTATGTGGCCGGTGCCGAGGTCATCATTCATAACGCGGCATTTGACGTCAAGTTTCTTGATGCCGAACTGACACGCGCCGGGCACGCCGCTTTCAAAACCTTTTGTGACAGCATTACCGACTCGTTGCTGTATGCCCGCGAACTGCACCCGGGCAAGCGCAATTCCCTCGATGCCTTGTGCGAGCGCTATGGCATTTCGAATGCGCACCGCACGTTGCACGGGGCGCTGCTTGACTCCGAGCTGCTGGCTGAAGTATGGCTGGCCATGACCCGGGGTCAGGATTCCTTGTTGATGGATTTTGACGCCACAGATGCGGCCGGCACTTCGGGTAACGGCCAGGCCGCGTTTGATGCCTCAGTGCTGAAGGTGTTACAGGCCTCGCCCGAAGAATTGGCCGAACATGCTGAATACGTCAAAGTGCTTGACAAGGCGGTGGGTCAGCCTTGCCTCTGGCACCGTTTTGACACCGCCTGCGTAGCAACGCAAAAGTGAAGGCAGCACGTACGCGGCCTTTTCCGATTCGCGCTTGTGGGTGTGGCAGGCCTGCCGATGGGGTCGGGCGTAATGTTCGCTGATCAGTGATGGCTTCATTTCTAACCTCCGCAAAAATTCAGGTCTGGCCGTAAGGCGGGTGCTGAACCCCGGCCAACCGTTTGTTTGAAGCAAGTTATGTGCCAGTTTTTCCGTGCCCGTGCAGCAGGCGATGGCAGCAAACGCCTTGTCAGCCTGTTTGCCCCTGATCTTCATAGGGGTGTGAGGGCTTTTTCCTGACAGATAGTCCACAATAAGGCTTCGTTGTTCTGCTACAGGAAGCCATCATGACGCGTATAGTCTTGTTCGAAAATATTCACCCCAGTGCCCTGGACGTCTTTGCCTCGGCTGGTCTGACGGATGTCATCACGTACAAGTCTGCCCTGCCGTCTGATGAGTTGTCCTCAGCCCTGAAGGGGGCGGCGCTGGTGGGTATTCGTTCACGTACCCATCTTGATGCCGCGCTTTTTGCCGGTCTTCCCGATTTGCGTGCCGTGGGTTGCTTTTGTATTGGCACCAACCAGGTTGATCTGGACGCTGCCATGATGCGGGGCGTTCCGGTGTTCAATGCACCATTTTCGAACACCCGTTCGGTAGCCGAGCTGGTGCTGGGCGAAACCATTTTGCTGCTGCGACGTATCCCCGAAAAGAACGATCGTGTTCACCACGGTCATTGGGATAAAACCGCCGATGGTGCATTTGAGGCGCGTGGAAAAACGCTGGGTATCGTTGGTTACGGCAATATCGGTTCGCAAGTGGGTATTCTGGCCGAGGCGGCCGGCATGCGGGTGGTGTTTCATGACGTCGAGGCCAAGTTGCCGCTCGGTAATGCCCGGGCCAGTACGTCGTTGTCACAATTGCTTGAACAGGCCGACGTGGTCACGTTGCATGTCCCCGGCGGGGCAGGTACGTGCAACCTGATCGACGCCAAGGCCCTGGCCACTATGAAAAAAGGCAGTATCCTGATCAATGCGTCGCGCGGTACAGTGGTGGATATTGATGCCCTGCATCAGGCTTTGCAATCCGAACACCTGTCAGGCGCGGCGCTGGATGTCTTCCCGATTGAGCCCAAGGGGCGCGATGAAGCCTTGCAAAGCCCGCTTATCGGCATGCGCAATGTCATTCTTACGCCGCACATCGGGGGCAGTACCCAAGAGTCCCAGGAAAATATCGGCCGTGAGGTTGCCGAAAAACTGGTGCGTTTTGTGCAGGGCGGTGCTACCAAGGGGGCGGTTAATTTCCCCGAGATCCCCTACCAGGATGCGGGCAATGCGACACGCATCCTGCACGTTCACCGTAACGAGCCAGGTGCCCTGGGTGGCCTGAGCAGCCTGATGGCCTTGCATGGTTTGAATATTGTGCGCCAGCAATTACAAACGCTGGGGCAAGTGGGCTACGTGATTTCTGACGTTGAAGGGGCCGTCAGTGATGCGGTAATTGCTGAATTGCGTGCCAACCCGGTTACGATACGTTGCGATCGAATTTAACCGGAAACTCCGCGCCTTCGGGCGCGGTTTTGCCGTTGGCCGGCAGTACATCGGCCAAGGTGTAATTATCAAGGTAGCCCAGAAAGTGTTCCAGGGCTTTACTGAAAATACCGGTTAACCCGCAGCGGCCTGTGATGGTGCAGGCATTGCCGGTTGTAAAGCACTCGACCAGGGCAAAATCATTTTCGGTATCGCGTACTACAGCGCCCAGGTTGATGTCTTGCGCAGGCTTGGCCAGACGCATGCCGCCATGCTTGCCGCGTACGGTTTGCAGCCAGCCTTGCTGGGCCAGCCGGTGCGTGATTTTCATCAAATGGGTTTCAGAGATCTGGTAGGCCTGCGCGATTTCTGCGATGGTGCACAGCCGATCGGGGTGCTGGCCGACGTAAATCAGCAAACGCAGGGCATAGTCGGTAAGGGTGGTAAGGCGCATAGAGGGCAGGGTGTGACGGTGGGCGCCCGCACCCCGGTAGCAGAACCCCCGCCGCCCGTTCAAGAGCTGCGCGGGCGAATCAGCCAGGGTGTGAAACGCCAAAGATACAAGGCCATGGCCCCCATCCAGCATGCCCCCGAAAGGTAAAGCAGCGGTGCGTAGGCAGCCGACGGCCACAGGGCCGACAAACGGAAAAAAATGGCGGCAAGCATGAGACTGTAGCTGATAAGCATGCTGCGGTCCAGTTGCAGGGGGCGGCCCAGGTGGCCAAGTGCGGTTCGGGTGACCATGCCGATAATCAATACCGAAAAGCCGCCCATGCCAATGATATGGACCGGGACAGCGGCACGGGACCAGGGTGCCGGTAACAGATCCAGCTGCCACGCCCCGGCGGTAATCAGGCCCGCGGCCAGCAGGGCATAGCCGGCATACAGAATCCACAAGATGGGGCGATGCATGACTGCAAGGGGTTTCCAGCCCAGCAGTTGATACACCCCGATCAAGCCGGTCAGCAGCAGGGCGCTGCCTGATAACGCCGGCAAGCCCAGCAGCCCGGTAATGATTGCCAGCAGCCCCAGGGCCAGTTGGGCCTGACCTGAACCTGTGTGCATCGGCAGCGTTAAACCCTGTATAGCGCGCATGGCAAAGAACGGGATGACACGTCGTGCAACCAGCAGGGCGATTACGGCCATATCAACAAGCCCGACCTGAAAGGCCGCCATGAGTTCGTTGTAGTTGCCTTGGTGGGCGGTGTTTACAAACATCAGGTTTGCGATCGCCAGACCCAGAACAAGCCAGGGCAGCCCATAGTTGCGGTGACTTTTTGCCTTTCTGATAACGCGCCACAGTGCCAATGCGGCCAGTGACAGGAAGAGTGTTTCTGCCAGGATCGCCACGACCAGCACGGCGGTGCCGGGAGCCAGGTAGGCGAGCCGGGCTACCAGCCATAAACCGCAGAGGGCGGCCAGTGCGCGCCCTTGTACAGGGTTGACGCCGGTCCAGGTGGCCGCGGCTGTCAGTAAAAAGCCGACAGCGATGGTTGCAATGAAGCCCCAAAGCATTTCATGGGCGTGCCATGCCAGTGGCCCCAATTGAGGGGAAATGAGGTCAGGGACAAACACCCAGATGAAAATGGCGACCAGGCCCCAGGCCATGCCGCCAATGTAAAGTGGCCGAAACCCCAAGCTGAACAGTGCCGAGAATGAGGGCGCGCGTGGAGGTCTGGGAGGTTCGTTGATCTGGTGCAGCTCAGCCACGGTTCACCTCGCGCAGCGGTGCATCGGGCTTGTGATGTAGTTGATAGCCATACCACAGGCTGCGGGCAATGCGCTGGGAAAATTCACCAGCTTTTTCGGCCATGGCCTGGTTGGGCAGGGTGGCCAGGGT
>JBAYOZ010000028.1:0-13953 GCA_041677965.1 Pusillimonas sp. | reverse complement strand
GGAACAATCAGGCCACAGCCACCAGACGGTCCAGCAACTCGGGGTTGGACAGCAGTTCCTGACTGGGAGACTGGTGCACAACCTGGCCGCGGTCAAGGACAATGGCGCGGGCCGACAAGCCCAGTGCCATGCGCGCATGCTGTTCAACAATAATGACGGTCATGCCGCTTTCTTCTACAAGCCGGCGAATCACGCCCAGCAGTTCCTGAACAATAATGGGTGCCAGGCCTTCCATGGGCTCGTCAAGCAACAGCAAGGTGGGGTTGAGCATGAGGGCCCGGGCGATGGCCACCATTTGCTGCTCGCCACCCGATAACTGGTTACCCATATTGCTGCGACGCTCTTCAAGGCGCGGGAACAGGTCATAGACCTTTTTAACGTCCCATTCGCCAGGGCGGGCCACCACAGTCAGGTGCTCTTCCACGGTTAACGACGGGTACATATGGCGCTCTTGTGGCACCCAGCCCATGCCGTCCTGGGCGCGTTTGTAGGTGGGCACCCGGGTAACATCCGCCCCCTTCCAGCGCACCGCGCCGGCATGCATCTGTGTCAGCCCCAGCATGGTCAGCAGCAGGGTTGACTTGCCCACACCATTACGACCCAGCAACGCCAGGGTTTCGCCCTCATTCAACGACAAGGAAACATCTTCAAGAATGACAGATTCGCCATAGCCCGCCTTGACGTTATCAAGCGCCAGCAGTTCTTTGCCACCGGAATTACTCATGCTCTGCCTCTCCGAGATAGACTTCCTTGACCCGACGGTCGTTTGCGATTTCATCGGGAGTACCTTCGGTAAACACTTTGCCACCGACCAGCACGGTAATGCGCTCGGCAAACCGGAACACCAGACTCATGTCGTGTTCAATGAAAACAATGGTGACGTCGCGCGGCAACTGCGAAATGACTTCGAACAATTCCTGACTTTCCGCTTGCGGAATGCCCGCCGCAGGTTCGTCGAGCAACAAGACCCTGGGCCTGGTCGCCAGCGCCAGCGCAATTTCAACCAGACGCTGTTTGCCATAGGGAAGGTTGCGGGTGCGGGTATTGGCTTCTTGCCCAAGACGCAGGGTGTTCAGCAGTTGCATGGCCTCTTCGATAAGCGCCGTTTGCTTTTCGACGGTTTTGTACCACTGCCCGGACAGCCCTTCACGCTCGCTGATCGCCAGCACAACAGACTCAAGCACCGTAAGCCCGGCAAACAGGGTGTTGATCTGGAACGTGCGGGTCATGCCCAGCTTGACCCGTTCGTGCTGGGACAAACCGGTAATATCACGATCACCAAAATATACCTTGCCGCTGGTCGCCTTGAGAGCACCCGTCAGCATGTTGATAAAGGTGGTTTTACCGGCACCGTTGGGGCCGATAAGGGCATGGCGCGCACCGGGCATGAATTCAAGCGTGACGTCGCTGTTGGCCTTGAACGCACCCCAGATTTTGGTTAAACCTTCGGTTCGCAACATGGTGTTTTGTGGTGTGCTCATGAACGCCCCCCGGCCAAACGCTCACGACGGCGCTCAAGCATGTTTTCAATAGACCCCAGAATACCGCCCCGCCCGACCATCACGATGACGATAAGCAGCAAGCCCAGCCAGAACTGCCAGTAAACCGGGTTGATGTCGGAAATGTAGTGGTGGGCAAACATAAATACGACCGCACCAATAAGCGCACCGTACAAACGGCCTGTTCCGCCCAATACCAGCACAATCATCAGGTCGGCCGAACGTACGAAGCCCAGGGCATCAAGACTGACAAACTGCGTGGTTTGCGCCAGCAACGCACCGGCAACACCGGCCATGGCGGCACTTACGGTGTAAATGGCAACCAGACGGCGTTCGACGTTGACGCCAATGGCCGGCATGCGCCTGGCCCCTTCGCGGATACCAATCAAACTTAGCCCAAAGGTAGAGCTGACAATACGCCGCGCCAGCAAAAACATCAGGAACAGCACCACGAGACTGTAGAAAAACCCTGTTTTGCCGTACAGATCGATTTCGAACATACCGAGCACAGGCCAGGTTTCAATACCCCATAAACCGTCGGCGCCTCCTGTAAAGTCGGTGGCCTTGTTGGCGACCTCGTAGAGCATCAGGCCAATACCCAGCGTAACCATCAGCTGGGTCAGTTCATGGCCACGCACAACCAGAAAACTGGTGATGTAACCCAGCAGGGCCGCCAGCGCCGCGGAAATCAGCAAGGCACTGATGGGTTCACCCCACCCGTAACGGGCCGACAACAGCCCCGATGTATAGGCGCCCAGACCAAAGAACGCCGCATGACCCAGCGACACAATGCCCGCATAACCCACAATAAGGTCAAGCGACAGCGCGAACAGCCCCAGAATCATGATCTGGCTGGCCAGCACCAGATGATTCGGGAACAAAAAGTAAACCACGAACGGCAGCACCCAGAACAGGTACTCAAGCTTGTGCCAGCGGTCGTTCGGCACCCGCGGCGCGGGCAGGTTGTCGATAATTGAAAGTGACTTCAGGTTCATGCGCGCCTCGAGATAAGTCCGGATGGGAACAACAGAAGCAGGACCACCATCATGCCGTAGATGACGAACGCCCCGACCTGCGGCACATAGTACTTGCCGGCCACATCGAAAATGCCCAGCAAAATGGCTGCCAGCAACGGGCCCTTGATGGTACCCGCACCACCCACCGCTACCACGATAAGGAAGTACACCATGTATTTGAGCGGGAAGGTGGGATCAAGACCCAGCACATCAATGCCCAGACCGCCACCCAGACCCGCCATGCCGGAGCCCAGTGCAAACGTAAGGCTGAATACACGATTGACATTGATACCCATACCCGCCGATGCCTGCTGGTTGTCAACCGAAGCACGGATCATGGCGCCAAAACGGGTTTGCTCGATGATAAGACCCAGCGCAATGGTCACCAGCACCACCACACCGATAAGGAAAAGACGGTAAATACCCAGCCCGATGCCAAAGACTGACACCTGCCCTTTCAGAAAGTCGGGCAAGAAAACGGGTTGCTGCGTAGGACCCCAAACAAAGGTGGCCGCCGCAATAACCATGAACACCAGACCAATGGAAAACAGCACCTGGTCAAGCGCACTGGCGCGATACAGACGCTGATACAGGGTGCGCTCAAGTACAAACCCTGCGACCGCAGCCGCTATGAATGCAATGGGCAACGTAGCCAGAAACGGCACCCCCATGCGGTTCATGAGCTCTACGCAAACGTAGCCACCCAGCATGGCAAACGCGCCATGGGCCAGATTGACGAAATTCATCAGGCCCATGGTGATCGAAAGACCAACACTGATAAGAAACAGCAATGCGCCAAACGCAATGCCGTCGAAAAGGACACCGACCAGATTACTTAACATGGTGGCCTCCGGAACGGCGAGGCTGGTGATGACACGGGGTCACCCTGCGGGACATGACGCATACGAGAGCTCCTCGGGTTGATCTTTGAGTCTGAAATTTTTTGCCCCGGGTAAAACCGGGGCCGAAGAGATAAACGAACTTAGAGGTCGAGCACCAGAACCGGTGTCTTGGCGCGTGAACAGCACGGCAACATCTGGTCGTTGGCCGCCTGCTCGTCTTCAGTCAGGTACATATCGCGGTGCTCGGGAACACCCTCGAGAACACGGGTAAGGCAAGTGCCACACACCCCTTCTTCGCAGGAAACCGGCACGAAAACGCCGTTTTCTTCCAGAACCTGGGTAATGCTTTTGTCGGCATCCACATCAAGCATGGCACCGGTACTGGCAATCTTGATCTTGAACGACTGATCACCGCTGGTATCGATTTCGGCCGCACCGAAGTATTCGTAGTGAATATGATTGCTGGACCAGCCCGCCTCTTTGGCCGTATTGACGACAAAGTCAATGAAACCGGTAGGGCCGCACACATACAGATGGGTACTGTCGGACGGGCCGGCAACCAGCGCCTTGAGGTTCAGTTTCTGGGCTTCATCGCCGTTGTCGTAGTGGAAATGCACACGACCGGCAAAGCTGGCGGCCTGGATTTCTTGCTGGAATGCAGTGCGCTCGGGCGAACGCGTGCAATAGTGCATTTCGAAGTCGGCACTGGTTTGGGCCAGACGACGCGCCATGCACAAAATGGGGGTAACGCCAATACCGCCAGCCAACAGCAGGCTGCGCTGTGCGGGAACCAGTTCAAAGTGGTTTCGGGGTGTGCTGATTTGCAGCACATCGCCAACATTGACCTTGTCGTGAATGGCGATTGAACCGCCGCGCGATTCAGGGTCTTTCAGTACGCCAATGACATAACGATGCTGCTCGGCGGCGTCGTTAAGCAGGGAATACTGGCGCGTAATGCCGCCAGGCAGATGAACATCAATGTGCGCGCCGGCACTAAAGGACGGCAACGTCTTGCCATCGGTACTGGCCAGCTCGAGGCTGACGATATCGATAGCTTCAACAACTTTACTGACAACTTTTACGGATAATTGAGTCATTTTGTGTCTACAGTTGGTTTACCCACACGCAGTGAGCGACGGTTGAGGCCGCCAGCACACCGCTTGCGGGCAAACGGTCAGGTGTTGACGGCGGCGGAGCCTTCTTCTTTTTCGGCCTTGACCAGTCGGTCGAGAACACGTCTGGATTGTACGCCACCGGCATCGATATTCAGCATCAGCAGACGACGCTCTGGCCACGATTCAAGGTTGCGTTGCTGGGCTTCCAGAACGTCAAGGTCTTGACCAAAAATGCGGCCCTGACCTTCACGAATGCGTTTGGTCAGTTCGGCATCGTCGGCCTTGAAATTGCGTGCCATGCCCCAGAAATACCAGTGCGAACTTTCGGTTTCGGGGGTGATGAAGTCAACCACTACCGAACGCACGCGGTTGGACGGGTCGGCGTCTTTGCCGCCGGTACCCGCCAGCGCCACACCCACATCGATAAGAATATGGCTGGGCGGTGTAAAACGGGAAATTTGCCAACGATCGACATGGGCGTTTTCGTCAAGGCCATTTTCACGCATGGCCGCAGCCCAGAACGGTGGGGCCTTGATGTTGTCCATGTAGCGGCTGGTAATGACCTCGTTGCCTTCGACGCTGGTTTCAACCGGGGTTTCGTCGATTTCATCCTGGCCGATACTGTCGGAGTGGACGTAGGTTTCGTGGGTGAGGTCCATAAGGTTGTCGATCATGAGACGGTAGTCACAGTTGATGTGATACAACCCGCCACCATAGGCCCACTCTTTGCTTTCGGCCCATTCGAGCACAGGCAACAGCGATTCGTCGGCCTTGGCCGGATCGCCTGGCCAAACCCAGATAAACCCGTATTTTTCAATAACCGGAAAACTTTTGACACAGGGGAAACCGCCGACGCGCTGCATTGGCATGGAGACTGTCTTGCCGTCGCTGCCCATGGCCAAGCCGTGGTAACCGCAAACCAGGTTACCGTTTTCAACGTAGCCCAGCGACAACGCCGCGCCCCGATGCGGACAGAAGTCTTCAACCGCACTGACCTTGCCTTCAGCGCCACGGTAAAACGCAATGCGTTCGCCACAGATTTGGCGACCCAGCGGCTTGGCGTCAACTTCGTCGGGTGTGGCGGCAACGTACCAGGTATTCTTCAGGAACATGATGACCTCTTGCGGAGTGAAGGGTGCGCACAGTATTGCACCGGAATGACACAGATTCAGTACACTGAATGTTGAAGAAATTTTACTACGCTGCAAAATCTGCGCAACGAGGGTTTACCCTGAAATTACGAACTTTACAGATTGGTAACGGGACAATCAGCGGTCTTTGGGCGGAGCAAACGGGGCGCGACTTTGCAGGTTGTTAACGTGCACCAGTTTTTTAAGCAACACCAGAAACTGGGTCTCTTCGGTTTCAGTAAACCCTTCAAAAAGCCGGTGGTGAAGCCTGTCAATACCCGACTCGACCTGGCTGAGCAAGGCGCGCCCTTCATCGGTAAGATGCAGTGCGCGCTGGCGGCGGTTTCGGGCGTCGACGTGCCGCGTCAGCAAACCTTTTTCCTCGAGCCGCATGGCCACGCTGGCCGCCGTTGAGGTGTCCATGGCCACCAGGCCAGCCAGCGACACCTGGTCGATGCCGGGGTGTTCGCGCAGGGTACGCAAAATAGCGTACTGAACCGGTGTTACCAGTTGCCCCATTTCGTCGTGAAAAATTGACGCTGCAATTTGATGGGCCCGGCGTAACAAGTGACCTGGCTGAACGTACAGGTCGGTGGGCTGGCTGTCAGGGTTCGGCTCGAGGCTGCGCTGGTTCATGTGCAAAGGTGCAAAAGGTTGTTAATGATTCAGACAATTCGCCATCATACCAAGTACCCCTGGCCAGACCACACATCTGGCACGATACGTTGGCAGGGCAGGATAAAATCGGGGGCCTGGTGTCATGGCAATGCCGACATGGGCGTTGCGCCAGCCTGATTGCAACACCCCACCCTCTTCCCGAACCTTGCAGCAACCTGCGCTGCCCAACCTTGTAACCGAACCATCCTGATGCCCAAAACCGAGACTGCAAATTCCGGCCATACCCCCATGATGCAACAATACCTTCGCCTGAAAGCGCAGGCTGGTGCGCATCTGCTGTTTTACCGGATGGGCGATTTCTATGAAATGTTCTACGACGACGCCGAACGCGCGGCGCGTCTGCTGAACCTGACGCTGACCAAACGCGGCACATCAAACGGCGCCCCCATCCCTATGGCCGGCGTACCCTTTCACGCCATGGAAGGGTATCTGGCACGATTGGTCGCACTGGGTGAGTCCATCGCCATCTGCGAGCAAGTGGGCGACCCGGCCACCAGCAAGGGGCCGGTCGAGCGCCAGATTGTGCGCATCGTCACGCCTGGCACGTTAACCGACGAAGCATTACTGCCCGCAAAGGCCGACCGCCTGATTGCGGCCGCCTGGGTGACGAAACAGGGCAAAACACACACTGCGGCGCTGGCATGGATGAATCTGGCGAACGGCCAGTTCGCCGTTTCGGAATGCACACCCGAACTGCTGGACACCGAATTGCACAGGGTGGCACCCGCCGAACTGATCTGCCCTGAAGGCCAGAACCTGTCCTTGAATGACGGCACCCCTGTTCGGCACCTGCCCGACTGGCATTTCGAAAAAGACAGCGCCCGCAGTACGTTGTTGAACCACTTCGGTACCGACTCGCTGGCCGGGTTTGACCTGGCCGACACCAGCCCGTGTATCGGCGCGGCTGGTGCCCTGCTGTACTACGTGCGCCAGACGCAAAGCCAGGCACTCAACCACATCCAGGGCATACGGGTCGACCGCCCCGGCCAGTATGTGGTGCTCGACCCGGTCACCCGAAAAAACCTGGAATTGACCGAAACCTTGTCGGGCGAAGCCGGCCCTACCCTGTTTTCAACGCTGGACCATTGCCAGACCCCGATGGGAAGCCGGCTGCTGCGCCACTGGCTGCACCACCCGTTGCGCGACAATGCGCCGGTCCTTGAACGCCAGGACATCATCGCGTGCCTGCTGTCGCCTGCGGCCAGGCAAGACGCCTTCAGCGCCAACCCGCTTTTTGCCCTGCGACAATTGCTGCGAAACTTTCCCGACATCGAGCGGATTGCCACCCGTATTGCCTTGCGATCGGTTCGCCCGCGTGAACTGGCCAGCCTGCGCGATGCACTGCACCTGTTACCGGAACTGGCCCGCCATCTTCTGAGCGCATTCACGCCTGACGGCGCGCTTACGCAGCAGACGGAACGACTGAATTTGCCACCTGATCTTGCCCGCACGCTTGATGCGGCAATCGCCCGGGAGCCTGCCGTCATGGTGCGTGACGGCGGTGTCATTGCCACGGGCTACGACGACGAGCTCGACGAGCTGCGGCGTCTGGCCGCCGATAATGGCGACTTCCTGCTGACGCTGGAAGCCCAGGAACGCGAACGCACCGGCATCGCCAACTTGCGCGTTGAATTCAACCGCGTGCACGGGTTCTTTATTGAAGTGAGCAAGGGACAAACTGACAAAGTGCCCGACGACTACCGGCGTCGGCAAACGTTGAAAAATGTCGAGCGCTACATCACACCTGAACTGAAAACCTGGGAAGACAAGGTGCTGTCAGCCAAGGATCGCAGCCTGACCCGCGAAAAATACCTGTTCGAACAGCTGCTCGATACCCTGGCGGGCAGCGTACCCCTCTTGTCGGCCAGTGCCAGTGCCCTTGCACACATTGATGCACTTGCCGCGTTGGCCGAACATGCGCAGACCTGCCAATGGGTTGCCCCCACCCTGTCCGACACGGCCGGGATTCACATCGGGCAGGGGCGCCACCCGGTGGTCGAGCACAGCATCGAACGCTTTATTCCGAATGACTGCACCCTTGATACCGCCCGGCGCATGCTGCTGATTACAGGCCCGAACATGGGGGGTAAATCAACCTATATGCGCCAGGTGGCGCTGATTGTGCTGCTGGCACGCATCGGTAGTTTCGTGCCGGCCGCTGCAGCCACCATCGGCCAGATTGATCGCATTTTCACGCGCATTGGCGCCGCCGATGACCTGGCTGGCGGTCGCTCGACCTTCATGATGGAAATGACGGAAGCTGCCGCCATTCTGGCTGCCAGCACGCCAAACAGCCTGGTACTTATGGATGAAATTGGCCGGGGCACCTCGACCTATGACGGTCTGGCGCTGGCCTGGGCCATCGCCCACCGCCTGCTGACCCACAATCAGGCCCTGACCTTGTTTGCTACCCACTACTTCGAAATCACCCGCTTGCCCAACGAGGTACCGGGCGCCGCGAATGTTCACCTGGCGGCGGCCGAGTCGCCCGCAGGCATTGTATTTCTGCATGAAGTCCAACCCGGGCCCGCCAGCCGCAGCTACGGTATTCAAGTAGCCCAACGTGCCGGCATCCCTGCTGCAGTCATTCGGCATGCCGGCAAAGAACTGGCGCGACTGGAAACCGCCGGCGGGGCAACGCCACAGCTCGACCTGTTTTCTGCCCTTACTGAAACAGACTCTTTGCCCGATGAGCCATCAAATCCGGCACCGGCCAACGACCCGGCCCTGGCACAACTGCGCGACACCCTTGAACAGGTCAACCCGGATACACTGACCCCCCGCGAAGCCCTCGAACTGATCTACACCTTGCGATCCCGACTCCATGAACATTGACCTCCCCCTTGCCTTGCTGGGCAACATCAGCCCCGCCGAATTCATGCGCGACTACTGGCAGCGCAAGCCCTTGCTGATCCGGCAGGCCATCCCCGGGTTCAAACCCTCGCTATCCATTGCCGACATCAAGGATCTGGTCAAACGCGAGGAAGTTGAGTCGCGCCTGATCTGGCACGATGACGAGGGCTGGCACATGAAAACCGGGCCCTTCAACCGCTTGCCCGGCGCGCGCAAACCCGACTGGACGATTCTGGCCCAGAACGTTGATGCGCATGATGACAACATGGCCGCCCTGATGCACCAGTTCCGCTTCATCAGCGACGCCCGCCTTGATGACGCCATGATCAGCATCGCTACCGAGGGTGGCGGCGTCGGCCCGCACTTTGACAGCTACGATGTATTCCTGCTGCAAGCAGTCGGGCAGCGTCGCTGGCGTATCAGCACGCAAGACGACCTTTCACTCGTGCCCGGGTTGCCGCTCAAGATCCTGGCCAACTTTCAGGCTGAACAAGAGTTTGTACTGGAGCCAGGCGATATGCTGTACCTGCCGCCGCATGTGGCCCACGACGGCGTGGCACAGGGCGACTGCATGACAATTTCGATCGGGTTCCGGGCGCCCACGGCAGGCGCATTGGCGCGTGGCCTGCTGGATGCAGCGGGCGACCAGGTCATGGCCCTTCTGGGGGATGACAGTGGCTTGTATGCCAACCCGCCACTGCCTGGCCCTGTGCTGAGTGATACCTACAAAGACCGGGGCGCTTTAGCCACGACACACCCGGCGCAGTTACCTGAGAGCCTGGTTGACGCGGCCCTGGCCGCGGTGCAGCGCGTGACGTTCACCCCGGCACTGGCCGAGCGTTTTCTGGGCCAATGGTTGACCGAGCCGTCACGCGCGGCCTGGTTTGAGGCCGGCGACCACAGCCTTGACCTGGGCGCCGGACTGCCAACGCAAGGGCGTTTCGTGCTTGATCGCTGCACCCGCATGATGTACCGGGGCACCAGCCTGTTTATTAATGGGGAAGTGGCCCCGCTACTGGCGCAAGGCTGGTTGATACGCCTGGCCGACGAACGCGGGTTGACTGCTGCTGAATTGAACCGTGCCCAACCTGCGGATGACGCCCTGGGCATGCTGACGGCCTGGCTGGATGACGGCTGGCTTCAGTATCTGCCCGAGTAACAGACGACAAGATCAGTGCCATAGCGCAAATGCAGCGTCTGTGTGCCGGGCCTTGCCGGCCGGCACACAGGAAACCGTTTACATATTGGCAGACAGCACGCTAATGATACGTTTGGCTGTATCGGAGTTGTCTTGCTGCCCGTTGGCATCGAGCACGGTCACGACCGAGCTGTTACCCTGGTCAGCCACACGGATACGGAATGTGCGGGGTTCGGACGTACCCTTGCCGCCAAACATACGCTGGAAGATGTTGGGCTGCTCGATTTTCTGACCGGTGTCTGTGTCGAGGTAACGAACATAGTAATCGCCGGCCGAACGGTCACGATCTTCAACATAGAAACCGGCAGAATCAATGGCCACGCCAACACGACGCCAGGCGCGGTCGAAGGGCTCGCCAAGTGCCAGTGCGGCCTGACCGGAAACTGCCGTCTCGATGACCGGTGAACCGGATTGTTTCTGGGCTTCGGTAACCTTGGCCTGGGCTGTCTGGACATCGGTGCCCAGGAACACCATTAACCGGGCCAGCATGGCGGCGTTCAGATTGGGGTCTTCTTTACCT
Source organism: Pusillimonas sp. (assembly GCA_041677965.1). GTDB lineage: Bacteria > Pseudomonadota > Gammaproteobacteria > Burkholderiales > Burkholderiaceae_B > Neopusillimonas. The sequence continues at coordinate 3,102 of JBAYOZ010000028.1, read as the reverse complement.
GCCACCCATTTCCAGCCCGCGTTGTCGGCAGTGCCGGTTTCAACCATTTGCTGGTGGCTGATATAGACCTCTGTTTTGCCGTTGACACGCTCGATGCGGGTACGGAAGCGCTCGCGCTCGCCGCTGTCGAAAACCTGGTCAAAAATGGCACCCAGAGCAGACTTGATCCAGCCCTCGGGAATTTTGGAGCGGTTTTCGGCCCAATCGGTAACCACCATACCAGCCAGCGGGTCTTGTGTCTGGATCGTGAAGCCTTGCTCACCCCAGAATTCAATGATTTGCGGGTAAACCTGTTCGGCAGGACGGTTGACAACAAGCCAGCGCATGTCGCCATCACGCATGACGTTGACATCGTCTACCGACGGAAGAATGTTTTGTGCGCCGGTGCTTGAGCCCCGGTCTTGCTGGGCTGCGGCGTACTGGCTGAACGTTGTGGACCCTTCGGGTGCACGGTAACGTGCGTCGCGATTGGCCTGGGTAAGATCGGGCGGAATGCTGAGCGGATCGCCGGCAACCGTACTGCGATACTTGACTGAATCTTCGGTACCCATGACTTGATTCAGTTGGGAACAACCCGACAGCAAAGCCACGCCCACACCAAGGGTAAGGGCAGAAAAGCGTTTGTTTAAGCGCATCTTGATCATTAAATTAAGCCCACGTCTTTTAAAGCGTTGCGCACCACGACGTGGTACTGCTCGTTTAAGGGAGTTAAAGGTAAACGACACCCGGACTGGACCAGGCCCATTTCGGCCATGGCCCACTTGACGGGAATAGGATTGGCTTCGACGAACAATACCTTGTTGAGCTGGGCCAGACGCCCGTTGAGTTCGCGAACGCGGGGCACGTTGCCATCGAGTGCTGCCATGCACAGTTCGTGCATAAGGCGAGGCGCCACGTTGGCAGTTACCGAGATATTGCCGCGCGCACCCAGCAAGATAAGCGCAGCTGCGGTGGCGTCGTCGCCACTGAACACCTGGAATGTATCGGGTTTGTGATGCAAAAGCCAGCCGCCACGGCCAATATCGCCGGTGGCATCTTTGATGCCGATAATGCCAGGCACCTGCGCCAGACGCAACACGGTGTCATTGCTCATGTCGGCAACCGTACGCCCCGGCACGTTATACACGATGGACGGCAAATCGACGGCTTCAGCAATAGCGCGAAAGTGACGGTAGATGCCTTCCTGGGTGGGGCGGTTGTAATACGGCACCACCGACAAACCTGCCTGGGCGCCAGCCTTTAGTGCGTACCCGGACAGTTCAATGGCTTCCGCCGTGGAGTTGCCGCCAACACCGGCAATAACCGGAATGCGCCCTGCCGCATGCGTTACCGCTTCACGGATAAGTTCGGCGTGCTCTTCCATGCTGACGGTGGGTGATTCCCCGGAGGTACCCACGACGACCAGCGCATCGGTACCTTCTTGCACGTGCCAATCGATTAGTTTGCGATACGCCGGCAGATCGAGGCTGCCATCGGGAAGCATCGGGGTGGCCAGAGCCACCATGCTGCCCTGAAACGCGGGCATCGCCGTTTCGGTACTGACCATAATGAGAATACACTCCGAGAATTCAAGATAACGCTAAAGTTTAACGGATTAGCCGTAAAACAGATATTGCCCGCCAGCGGTTTTTTTAAAGAAACAGGCGCACAATACCCTGCCCGAACAACAGCAGGGGCTGCAGCAGCACCCAAAGCGCACCCGTCAGCATCAGGACGATAAGAACAAGCATGCCATAGGGTTCGATTTTCTGATACTGCCACGCCAGGCGATCGGGCAGCAAACTGAACACCACACGCCCGCCATCAAGCGGAGGCAAGGGCAACAGGTTCAGCGCCATCAGGACCAGATTGACATTGATGCCGGCAAACGCCATTTTTACCCAGAAGTCCGTCGGGCTCATGCCCGACGAAATAAACAGCTTCAACGACAGTGCCCACAAGATGGCCATGAAAATATTCGACCCTGGACCAGCCAGCGCCACCCACAACATGTCACGCTTGGGGTTGCGCAAACGCCCCCAGTCGACAGGTACCGGCTTGGCCCAGCCAAACAGCATGCCGGCCCCACCCATCATTTTGGTGGTGAACAACAGGAACAGCGGCACGACAATAGTGCCGATGGGATCGATGTGTTTAACAGGATTCAGGGTGACACGGCCCAGTTGCCAGGCAGTCGGGTCACCAAACATGCGGGCGACATACCCGTGCGCCGCTTCATGCAGGGTGATGCCGAAGAGCACCGGCAGGGCATACACCGTGATCGTTTGAATAAGGGAATCAAAGCCCATGAAAGTATCCGCCAGGGTTAATCAAGGCCGAGGCTGGCCAGGTCACCCTGCCCCCGGCGTATCACGACAGGCTCGGAACCGGTCAGGTCAATGACCGTGGTAGGCTCAAGCGGGCAGGCACCACCGTCAATGACAGCAGCCAGAACGTGTCCGTAGCGCTCGAGGATTTCTTCGGCGTCGTTCAGCGGCAGCACTTCGTCTTCGGGAATAAGCGTAGTCGACATAAGCGGCGCACCAGCCTGGGCCAGCAGCTCGAGGGCGACCGGGTGGTTGGGTACACGGATACCAATGGTTTTACGCGACGGGTGTGAAACCCGGCGTGGCACTTCGCGCGTGGCCTCAAGGATGAACGTCCAGGGGCCGGGCGTTGCCATTTTCAGGAAACGGTACTGCCGGTTGTCGACCCTGGCAAACTGGCCGATTTCAGCCAGGTCGCGACACAGCAAGGTAAGGTGATGACGCTCATCGAGACCACGGATGCGACGCAACGCATCGGCCGCCGCCTTGTCATCGAGATGCGCCACAACGGCATAACTGGAGTCAGTCGGCAAGGCGACCAAACCGCCTTTTTCGATGAGTTGGCTGGCCTGCTTGAGCAAACGGGGCTGAGGATTTTGCGGATGAACAGTGAATAATTGGGCCATGTGTTTTGCATGTAAAAATCAAGCCCACATAGTACGCGATCAGCGCCCATGAAAAAAGCCGCGCTTTGTGCGCGGTTTTTTGAATTTTGGGGTGACCGATGGGGCTCGAACCCACGACAACCGGAATCACAATCTTGCTTCCCATAAATAGACAGAAACTGAAACGCAGC
>JBAYOZ010000027.1:0-14503 GCA_041677965.1 Pusillimonas sp. | reverse complement strand
TGTGGCTGGCGTTGCCAAAGACAAAACCGCCGGGCACGATAGCCACGCCTGCACCGGAATACAGAAAGGGGGCCAAAATGGCCCCCTTTCTGCGTTACCGGCGATCAGGTTAAATTACTTCTGGGCCGCGTAACGTGCTGCGCTTTCCGCAATTTCCTTGCGAGCCGCTTCAACGCCATCCCAACCCTTTACTTTGACCCACTTGCCTTTCTCGAGGTCTTTGTAGTGCTCGAAAAAGTGCTGGATGCGAGCCAGATCTTCCTGAGGAAGATCGTCGGGTGTCTGGATATGACGGTAAGGCGGATACAGCTTGTCGACAGGAACCGCCAGCAACTTGGCATCACCACCAGCCTCATCGTCCATGTTCAGCACGCCAATGGCGCGGCAACGGATAACCGCACCAATCTGGATGGGGAATGGTGCAACCACCAGAACGTCAACCGGGTCACCATCATCAGAAATCGTTTGCGGGATGTAGCCGTAATTTGCCGGGTAGTGCATAGCCGTCAGCATGAAACGGTCGACAAAAACCGCGCCGGAATCTTTATCGACTTCGTATTTAACCGGGTCGGCATTCATGGGGATTTCAATGATGACATTGAATTCATCAGGCAACTTTGAGCCCGCAGGCACACGATCTAAACTCATGATTTAAAACACCTCTGGGATGTAAAGGAAATTTAAAACAGCAAACCTTAACGGTGCTCGCCACCCTTTGGACGATCTGATGTTTGCGACACATCAACGCCAGGGATGGGTGCACTGTCAAAATACTCGTCGAACTCGGTTATCGGCGCCACGGCACGATCATCAAACTTGACCGGGCGCTTGCCCTGAGACACCGACGGTTCATCGAAATAATCTGCGGCACTGGCCGCAACGGGCGCAGGCGATGCTGTCGCGGGGGCCTGAGCCACAGCTTCAAGATTATCGACCGCAAGCCGTTCAGGGTCGGCCCGGGTATCGGCCGCCGGCAACACCGAACTGGCCTGCAGCGCAGGCAGCAAACCCGCTACCCCCGACGCCAGACGCCAATATTTACGGGCGTCAGCCTGACGACCAAGACGGTCGTACAAATTGCCCAGCAAGGCATAGCTATGTACATTGCCCTGCAATGAAACACTACGTTGCAAATAGCGTTCGCCAGGGCCCCACAACTGACCCACCAGACACAATTGCCCCAAGGCAGCCAACAAGGCGGCATTATCAGGCTCGGCCTTGAGCCAGGACTCGGCCTTGCTGATGCGTCGGCTGACCTGTTCGGCAGGCACCTGAGCGTAGGTATTGAGCAAACGGGCATCCAGCTTCACGTTCAAGGCAGCTTCCAGAAGCTTGCCCGCCTCGTCGTGATGGCCGGCCTGTTGCTGGACATGAGCCCCGGCAAGGGCCACGTCTGGCAAGACTTTCTCGTCGGACTTGAGCTCGCCCCAGATAGTGCGGAAACCATCAGCACCACCGGCACGCAAACGCTCTGAAGCCGCTTGGGCAATAAGTGGCAAAGCCTGCTCGCGGTCAATTGCATTACGACGCATCAGCTGACGAACCAGCTCGAAGCTTTGATCAAAATTGCCCAACTGCTGATGCGCCTTGAGCAACAAGCGCGTGGCATTAACGCGCCTGGCACTGCCATCGTGCAACGGCTGCAACAGCGTCAGCGCTTCTTGCGCCCGATTCTGGTCAAGGTACATTTCGGCCGCAGCTGTAGCCCATACATCTTTAAGGCCTGCATCTGTGGCTGCCGCTGCCCGGGCCAAGGCCAGTGCTTCATCGCGCCTGGCCAGCTCACCCTCGTGATGGCAGGCACGTGCCAGGGCCAGCCCGGCCAGGACCCGCGTATTGACAGACCTGGTGCGCCCCAGCAAACGGGACAATTCTTGCTCGGCTTGTGTATAGCGACCTTCGAGAACCAGCAACCACCCTTTTTCAAGCTGCTCGTGATCACGTTTGCGCGCACGCAAGCCACGCCATGAACGAAAGCGGTCAGGACCAGAGGTGATAAACGCCAGAACCCGAATGACCACGTACAAAATGACGAACGTCGCCACCAGCAGCAAAACCGCCAACGTCAGGGAAAGTTCGATGCGCCAGGGCTGGGCAACGATAAGGACATTACCGCTATGCTCTTTGAGCACAACACCCAGGCCAACGGCCAGCGCAAGAACAACCAGTGTCCAGAACCATGTTCTCATGCCTTACCCCCGTACCACAGCCGATCGGGCCGCACTGACAGACGCTGCGTCTGGAGCAGGAGCGGCAGGAACCACCGGGGACTGCTGTTCAGGCCCCTGCGGCACTGATGCCGGCGCATTGTTTTCGACCGCATCTGGCGCTTCTGAACCAGCTTCGGAAACGGGCTCGGATGCAGGTGCAGGTGTGGATGCTGGTGCAGGTGTGGATGCAGGCTCGGATGCGGATGCTGATACATTTTCTGGCAGACTTGTTTTTTCATCGAGTGATGACGAAGCGCCACGATGCTCAAGAGAGCGCGAACTTTCCTGACGCACACCTTCAAGTGCCGACATCGTTTGGGTCGGTGCTGGCAAACGGGTATCGACCGGCGTTTCCAGCAGCCGTGTTGCCAGACGCTGCGCCCGCTGGGTTATTGGTGACTGCGCATCAAAGTGCGATTGCAGGGCGATGCTGATAGCCTCAAGCTCAGCTTTCCAGACATCGGGCTGGCGCATCATCAAGGCCAGTTGCGCCGTCATGAGACGAAGTTTTAACGTCAGGCGCAGCTGGCCCGCCTGCTCGGGTGAAATCAGCATGGCAGACTGATTGTCAACACGACGCACACTGATGAAACCTGCAAGGTCATGACGCAGCATCGACCACACTTGCCCGGCCCAATGAACGCCAGTGTCAAGACCTGTTCGCCACCATGGCGCTTCAGGATCGGCGGTGAAACCGGTTACTGCCGGCCCCTCGCCGTTATCTGATGCAACCGCTGCAACACCGGGCACGGCATCGTCGGGCACCAGCAAGGGTGACTGCGCCAGCAAGCCATTGAGCTGTTCGAGTTGAGCCGACAGCGCGGGGACATCGACAACCGCAGCGGCACGCAAACGCTCGAGATCACCGTTCAAGGTCTGCTGAATAGACGCCAAAACCGGACGATTGGCGCGCGACAAACGGGCCTGGGCGGTTTCAAGCGCAACAATTGCGTTGGCCACGTTCCCGCCCAGTGTCACTTGCTGATTGGCAATGGATACCAGATGCTCTATGTCGTTAAGCAAAATAAGATCGGAACCGCTGTCGGTGATGACCTGAAAGGCCTGATCGAGATTGCCCAGCTGGTCTTGCAACCCCTGTACCGTCGCCTGCAGACGCGTCAGGCCTGCACCCTGTGCGATAACCTGGGCCTGCAGCTGAGCGGCCAACTGATCGGCATGGGTTGCCGTGCGCGTACTTTGGTCGAGCCGCTCAAGCATGGCCTGTTGCGTCTGTTGCGCTGTTTGGTACTGGAACCAGACCACACCGGCAAGCACAATGGCGATAAGGGCCACCACCACCAGCGCGATCTGCAACGAAGCGCCCGAACGCGACTTGCCTGACGCCGCTTTGCCCCCGTTGGCGCCGCCCTGTGAGGTGTCCTTGCCTTTGGTCAGCAAGACCGGTGTTTTGTCGTGACCTTCAGTCGTGGATGTATTGGATTCAGTCATGGCGATAATTTCGTGATGAGCGCCTTCTGCAGGGCGTATTCTTATGAAGAGGCCATGGCCGCCAAGGCCTGGCGCATGGACCCGATATCAGGAGCACATAGTGTAACCGCTGGTTGAGCCTTGTCGGGAAACCGGCTGCTGTAATGCGATTTTAAACGCAGGGCAATGCGATTATGGATCACGACGAAACCCGCATCACGCAAGACATAAAGCAACTGATGCTGCTCGAGCTGGGCAAAAACCGCATCTACCGCTTCACCGCTGGTCAACAGCCACACGGTACGCAAAGGGGCAGCAGCGCCAGACGCGCGCAACGGCTGCAGTTGCGCCTCGCGCCAAACCGCAACGGACCGCCGGTAACTGGCATGACGGGTCACACTTACACCAGCCGCCTCAAGCCGCTGGCCCAGCCATTCACGCCCTTCCTGCCCCCGCACAATAAGCGCCTGCCCGATGACATCCAGGTTCGCCTCGATGCAAGGCCACAACCCTTCCGAATCGGCGCTGGCCTGCTCGGCCGGCTGCAATACAGGAATACCGGCAAAAACGGGGCTGGATTCAAGCGCCCGGGCGGTGGCTGCACCGACGGCCGCAACAAACAAGGGGCGGCGTGGGGCCGTTGCGTCAATAGGCGACGGCATAAAATTGGCCAATGCGCTTTCATACGCTGACAAAGCCATGGAACTGACAAAGACAATCAGGTCAAACGCATTGGGCTGGGGTGTTTGCCCGGGCGTTACAGCCAGTGGTTGCAACTGCAGTACAGGCAGCTCCAGACAATCGAAGCCTGACTGGCGCAACGCAAGAGCCAACACGGCATTCTTGCCTTGCGGACGCGTCAGGACAATCAGCGGCACGACGCTGCCAGCCATACGCTTAAACAGCCGCTGGGGGTACTAAACGATCAAGAATTACTTGCGCACCCTGTGCAAGCAACTGCCTGGCCACCTGCTCACCCAGCTGACCGGCCTGCCCTGCCGCTGCACGCCCCTGCGCGCGGATTGTGTTGCTGCCATCGGGCTCAGCAACAAGTGCCTCGATGGAGATTTCGTCACCTTCGATTTGGGCAAATGCCGCCAAAGGCACCTGGCACGACCCACCCAGCACCCGCGATACAGCCCGCTCAGCAAGGGCACACGCTGTCGAGCCAGGGCATTGCAATGGCGCAAGCCATTGGGCCAGTTCGGTGCGATGCGCCATGATTTCAATGCCAAGCGCGCCCTGACCTGCGGCCGGCAGACTTTGGGCCGGTTCAAGATAACTGCGGATACGGTCAGCCAGCGCAAGCCGCTTCAAACCCACGGCGGCCAGAATAATGGCATCGAATTCGCCGCCATCAAGCTTGCCCAGCCGGGTATCCAGATTGCCACGCAACGGCTTGACCACCAGGTCAGGGCGCGCCGCACGTACCTGCGACTCGCGACGCAGGCTTGAGGTGCCCACCACTGCACCGGCCGGCATATCGGCCAGACTGGCAAACGTGTTGGATACGAAGGCGTCGCGCGGGTCGTCTCGCTTGAGGATGACGGGCAATGCAAACGGCAACGTCAGCTCTACCGGCACATCTTTAAGCGAATGCACCGCCAGATCAGCACGCCCGTCAAGCAGCGCGTTTTCAAGCTCTTTGACGAACAAACCTTTGCCACCCACCTTGGACAGCGAACGATCAAGAATCTGATCACCACGCGTAGTCATTTCAAGCAGACTGACATCGCACTGGGGATACAGATTGCGCAAACGATCGCGCACATGCCAGGCCTGCCATAAGGCAAGACGGCTGGCGCGTGTGGCAATAACGAGCTTTTGTGGGGTTTCTGACATAGACGGCTTAACCCTGAAAATAAGTGGCCGCCAGGTAAATGACGATGCCAATGACGGCCAGAATGCCCAACCCCTGCAACAGGGTCAGCCCCTTGCCGCCTTCTTTTTGCTTAAACAGGCCCATGTATTTTCCCTTGAACCGCGACCTTTCGGATCGCGAAAAACTTGCCAACCAGAATGACCAGTACCGCACCGGAAATTTCAATGCTGTACTTGATAATCGATGATAAAAATTCGACCATCAGGCTTTTGCCTACCTTGGCGATGAATAAACAAAGTAAAACGCTAACTGAAAATCAGGTACCAAAAAAAGGCCCGCCGGGGCGAGCCTTTTGATGGCCAGCGACAGCTTACAGCACCGACTTGAGCAGTTTGCCCATTTCGGATGGGTCACGTGTCGTACGGATACCGCACGCTTCCATGACTTCAAGCTTGGCATCTGCTGTGTCAGCACCACCGGAAATAAGTGCACCGGCGTGACCCATGCGCTTGCCGGCAGGCGCCGTTACACCAGCGATAAAGCCGACAACAGGCTTCTTCATGTTGTCTTTCGCCCACAGCGCAGCTTCGACCTCGTCAGGGCCACCGATTTCACCGATCATGATGACAGCGTCAGTGTCGGGGTCGTCGTTGAACATCTTCAGAACGTCGATGTGCTTCAGGCCGTTGATGGGGTCACCACCAATACCAACCGCCGACGACTGACCCAGACCCAGTTCAGTCAGCTGGGCAACAGCTTCGTACGTAAGCGTGCCGGAGCGGCTGACAACACCAATACGACCCTTGCGCGAAATGTGACCGGGCATAATGCCGATTTTCAGTTCGTCAGGGGTGATAAGGCCGGGGCAGTTAGGGCCGAGCAACAAGGTTTTCTTGTTTTCAGCACGCATGCGATTGCGGACTTCCAGCATGTCGCGAACAGGAATACCTTCAGTAATGCAAATGACCAAATCCAGGTCGGCTTCAGCCGCTTCCCAGATGGCGGCAGCAGCGCCTGCGGGTGGAACATAGATAACCGAAACGGTTGCGCCCGTGGCTTCCTTGGCTTCTTTTACAGTCGCGTAGATCGGCACGCCTTCGAACTCTTCACCGGCTTTCTTGGGGTGTACACCGGCAACAAACGCATTCTTGCCGTTTGCGTATTCGCGGCACATACGGGTGTGGAACTGACCCGTTTTACCGGTCATACCCTGGGTAATGACTTTTGTGTCTTTGTTGATCAAAATCGACATTTACAAATCCTCGACAAATTCTTATTTTGTGGCGGCTACGACTTTGGTCGCGGCTTCGGCCATGGTGTCAGCACTGATGATGGGCAGACCGGAGTCGGCCAACAGTTTCTTGCCCATTTCTTCGTTGGTACCCTTCATGCGGACGACCAGCGGAACACTGAGGTTTACGGCCTTGCATGCGGCAATAACGCCTTCGGCGATAACGTCGCAACGCATAATGCCACCAAAGATGTTGACCAGAATGGCCTTGACATCTTTGTTCTTGAGCATGATCTTGAACGCTTCAGTGACTTTTTCAGCCGTAGCACCACCACCAACGTCAAGGAAGTTTGCAGGTTCGCCACCGAACAGCTTGATGGTGTCCATGGTGGCCATGGCCAGACCGGCACCGTTCACCAGGCAGCCAATGTTGCCGTCGAGCTGAATGTAAGCCAGATCAAACTTGCTGGCCTCGACTTCGGCCGGATCTTCTTCGTCAAGGTCGCGGTATGCAACGATTTCGGGGTGACGGAACAACGCGTTCGAGTCAAAGTTGAATTTGGCGTCAAGGGCGATGATATCGCCCGAACCGGTCAGGATCAGGGGGTTGATTTCAGCCAGTGACGCATCGGTTTCCCAGTACGCTTTGTACAGCTTCTGGAATTCTGCGGCGGCTTTGCCAACTGATGCTTCGGGAACGCCAATGCCACGGGCCAGTTCAGCGGCTTCTGCGTCTGTCAGACCGGCTTTGGGGTCAACAAAAACCTTCAGGATTTTTTCAGGGCTGGACTCGGCAACTTCTTCGATGTCCATACCACCTTCACTGGAGGCCATAACGCAAACGCGCTGTGTACCACGGTCGGTAACGATACCAACGTAGTACTCTTTCTTGATGTCAGCGCCTTCTTCGATAAGCAGGCGACGTACTTTCTGGCCTTCGGGACCAGTCTGGTGCGTGACCAGCTGCATGCCCAGAATTTCAGATGACAGTTGGCGGACTTCTTCAATAGAGCGGCCCAGCTTGACGCCACCACCCTTACCGCGACCACCCGCGTGGATCTGTGCCTTGACAACCCATACCGGACCGCCGAGCTTTTCGGCAGCGGCAACGGCTTCGTCAACTGAGAAAGCAGGAATCCCGCGCGGCACTGTAACGCCAAATTGCTTCAGCAGTTCCTTGCCTTGATACTCGTGAATTTTCATTTGTTACCTGTCAGAACGTAAAGAATAAGAAAAAAACTTGCCTGTTAAGACACCGGCTAACCGGCTGATACTGCAGACCCCGACGCAGCCTTGTCGTCTTCGCCTGGCGACGACGGCTTGACATACCATTGGGGATAAAACTTAAGGGTCATTGGACTGTCGAGACGCAAGGCGTGACAGCCAGCGATGTGAAACGGCCGCTTGGCCGGATCAGTGCTTTGGGTGATGTCTTCGGTTTTGGCCGGTTTGCTTTCAGTTTCAGCCTGCTTGCGCCGGCGGCCAGCCATGGCCTGCACCGCTGCCGTAGGCAAAATGTAAGACAATTCGCTTAGATGAGTACACCCGTCGGTGCGCCCGAACCGCGCCTTTACCGAGTTACGGAAACCCTTGAGCAAATTCATGCCCACCAGATCTTTATAATCGGGCGCAATGCAAAAACAATGTTCTTTGTAGGGTGCCGCGTCGTAAGCCGCCAGTGCTTCGGTGATAGTAAAGCTGGCATCAATGGTGACACGCAGATGCATGTGATGCACAGCCTGCCCTGCCACATGAACAGACCCGTCGTGCTTGGGAAAATCGTAGCCCTTGACATCGATGAGCTCAGCTTCGAGATCCCACTGGCCGTCATCCCGGGCGTATGCATCGACACGCATGGTGCGCGTATGCAGGTGCTCTCGGGTAGCGGTGGATGGCGGTAATGGCATGAACGTGAGTTGGTGCTTATGGAGCGGTAAACTTTTCAAGTATAACGCACTGCAACACGATTGGCGCAACCCGTACTAGATGGAAAAGTCGTCGAGTTCGCCCAGAATGCGGCGCAAAATGGCAGGTGAAAAACCGCGTGATGCCAAAAACCGTACCTGACGGGCGTATTCACGGGCGTCAGCCGGCGCTGAACCAAACTTGCGCGCCCAAACCGCCTGCGCCCGCTGATATTCAGTGGCCTGAAGCTGCTGACGAATGGGTTCAAGATCAGTGTCGGGCAAACCATGCTGGCGCAGTTCGTGCATGATGACCGTTGCGCCTTTGGCCGGCGCACGCCGGTTGACCAGACTTTGGGCAAAACGCTGATTGGATAACCATTTGCCCTGTTCAAGCTCGTTCAGAAGCCGCGCAATTTCGTCAGGGTCGTCGGGGTTGGCGTACGGCTGCAACTTGCGCTGCAATTCGGTACGGGAATGCTCGCGACGCGATAAATAGCCGATGGCACGTGCCTTTAGCGATGGACCGCTTTTGGTTCGACCAATGTCTGTGCCAGTACCTTTGCCAGCAGCAGCCGCGGAATCTTTCTGGCCCGATGGCAACGACCTTCGTCTGGACGATGAACGATGCCACACAGAGGCGCCAGCGTCATCTGCACTGCCAGTACCGTTATGGCTGCCCCCCTTCGCACGAACCGTCCGCGTCTCGGGTAACGCTAACTGTTCGAATTCATCGTCGGGGTCAGCAACCATGTGGATACGAGCCTGGAAAGTAACCGCTCAGTCTTCAGGCCGGCCTTCGAGATCTTCGCCGGGAGCCGGTGAATCGGGCGATTCGGCGTACGCCTGGGCCTGCGCACGCGCCACAATACCCATTTGTTCGCGCACACGGTTTTCGATTTCGATAGCCATTGCGGGATGTTCTTTCAGGTATTCGCGTACATTGTCTTTACCTTGCCCAATGCGGGTACCGTTATAGCTGAACCACGCACCGGCCTTGTCAACAATGCCCGCCTGAACGCCAAGATCGATGATTTCACCCTCGCGCGAGATGCCGGCACCGTACATGATGTCAAATTCGGCCTGCTTGAATGGTGGTGCGACTTTGTTCTTGACAATTTTTACACGCGTTTCGTTACCAACGACTTCATCGCCCTTTTTGATGGCGCCGATGCGACGGATATCAAGGCGAACCGACGAATAGAACTTGAGCGCATTGCCGCCGGTGGTTGTTTCAGGGTTACCGAACATGACGCCGATTTTCATGCGGATTTGATTGATGAAAATGACCATGCAGTTGGCGCGCTTGATGTTGGCAGTAAGCTTGCGCAAGGCCTGGCTCATGAGGCGGGCCTGCAGGCCGGGCAAGGAATCACCCATGTCGCCCTCGATTTCTGCTTTTGGAACCAGAGCAGCAACAGAGTCGATAACAATAAGATCGACACTGCCCGAGCGCACCAGTGCATCGGTAATTTCAAGTGCCTGTTCGCCGGTATCGGGCTGGGAAATGAGCAAGTCGGTAAGATTGACCCCCAGACGCGAGGCGTACTGGACATCAAGGGCGTGTTCAGCATCGATGAACGCACAGGTACCACCAAGCTTTTGCATTTCGGCAATGACTTGCAGGGTAAGCGTGGTTTTACCGGACGATTCAGGCCCGTAGACTTCGATGACACGACCGCGCGGCAAGCCACCGACGCCCAGGGCGATATCGAGACCGAGCGAGCCTGTGGACACCACCTGAATGTCGTGTTCGACCTGGTTGTCGCCATAGCGCATGACCGAGCCCTTGCCAAACTGCTTTTCGATTTGCGACAGGGCCGCCGAAAGCGCTTTGGCGCGCTCTGCGGAAGCGGTTTTGCTTTGTTTGACGTCCATGGTGGTTCCTTGCGTTGGAAAAACTGAATTATTGCATCAAATTATACTGTATAAAAAAACAGATAAACAGTAGAATGTCTGTTCACAGCCAAAAGGCACCAACCACCAGGTATTAATGTCGCCAATGCCACCCCGGGCAAGGGTTCGCATCACGACGTCATCATTACGCTACAAGCACCATCAATCACCGTTCTCCCGAAACGTCAGGCCAACGTCTGAAAAGCAATGCAGCAGTAGCCCTGAAATATCTGGCGCTTTAGCTGTCGTTGTTACCAGAGTGCGCTGGCGTAGTTCCCACTCTGGATATTTTCGACACACCCCCAACGACCAACCAACGGCCACGCACTTTTTCATCCTTTCTCACATTTTTATTTCGTCTTGCCGCGCCATTATTTTTCAATCCAGCCCGCATTTTTTTAAGCTTACAATCACCCGCTTCTGTTTTTATTTGTTCAGGCTGCCTAACTATGTGGTTCAAAAATCTGAAAGTCTTCCGTCTCGCGCCCACCTGGTCCCCCTCTACCGGGGCCATTGAAGACGCTCTTGAAAAAATGGCATTCAGGCCCGGCAGCAGCCACGACATGCAAAGCCTGGGCTGGGTGCCACCTTCCGAAGGCCTGGGCCTGGTTCATGCCCTTAACGGCCAACTGCTGTTTGCCCTGCGCGCCGACAAAAAACTGTTGCCCGGCACAGTCGTCAACCAGGTAGCCCGTGCGCGCGCCCAAGACATCGAAGAACAACAAGGCTACAAGCCTGGCCGCAAGCAAATGAAAGAAATCAAAGAACGTGTCACCGAAGAACTGCTGCCCAAGGCCTTCAGCGTCTACCGCGACACCCGGGTTTGGGTCGACACACACAACCACTGGCTGGTCATCGATGCTGCCGCCAGCGCCAAAAGCGACGAAGTTCTGGGCATGCTGGCCAAAGTCTTTGACCCGTTTCCGGTCAGCCCGCTGTACACCGAAATATCCCCGGCCTCGGCCATGACCAGCTGGCTGGTTGACAACGAAGCCCCGGGCCCGTTCAGCATCGATCAAGACACCGAATTGCGTTCCACCAGCGAAAGCGGCGCTGCCGTACGGTATGTCAGGCACTCACTTGAGGCCGACGAAGTACGCAAACACATTGAAAACGGCAAGCAATGCACCCGCCTGGCGCTTACGTGGGCAGACCGCATATCGTTTGTCCTGACCGATGGTCTTGACATCAAACGTGTCTCGCCTCTTGATGTCATCAAAGAAGGGCCCGATGCCGTTGCCGCCAACGACGCCGATGCTTTCGACACCGATTTCGCCCTCATGAGCGGTGAACTGTCAAAGCTGCTTGATGACCTTATTGGCGCGCTGGGTGGCGAAAAAACCACCCATTAACCGGCTGACACCCTCCCCCGCCTGAAGCCGGCGATTCCTGTGGAGCTCAGGGGCGGCATTGAACCGCCCCTGAGTCGCTTTGGTGGGTTCCTGCTGCTGGCCGCTTTGCTGTGGAATGCATGTCCAGTTTCAGCGGAATACTCATTGCTATCTGATCAGCCGGCGTACAGCATCAATCAATGCCATGAAAAATGCTGTCGTCAGGGCCAATATGCGTTGGCGGGTTCCAGGTCACATCGCGCAGCGAATGCTGCACCAAACCCTCAACGCCCAGCAACACCGCAAAAATCGCCATACGTACCGGAATACCGTTATCTGTCTGACGGAAAATCGCCAGACGCGGGTCATCGTTCAGATCAACGCTTAAGTCATTGGCACCTTCCCGACTATCGCGCGGCAACGGGTGCATGACAATGACGTCCGGGCCGCAGCATTGATCGACAATCGCCTTGTTTACCTGGAAATCAGCACTGTAGCCCTCAAGGTCTTCGCCTGAAAAACGCTCTTTTTGAACCCGGGTAGCGTAAATGACATCAGCCCCCACCAGCCCCTCTTCCAGCGAGTTGCTTTGCTCGATGACATGCCCGCCACTTTGGCCTACCTGCTCAAGAATGTAATCGGGCATCTCAAGGCCACGCGGTGAAATCAGGGTGAATTTCAGGCCACGATACAAGGCCAGCAACTTGATCAGCGAATGTACGGTGCGCCCGTATTTCAGGTCACCTACCAGCGCAATATGCGCACCATCAAGCAACTTGCCCAGCCGCGAGAACTCGGTAAGAATCGTGTACAAATCAAGCAGTGCCTGACTGGGGTGCTCGCCCGGGCCGTCACCGCCATTAACTACCGGAATATTCGTGGCGCGCGCGAATTCGGCAACCGAGCCCTTTTCAGGGTGACGAATTACCATGGCATCAACATAACCACTTAACACGCGGCTGGTGTCGTAAATGGATTCGCCCTTGGCCATCGACGAAAACGTAAAGCCGGTGGTGTCACAGACCGAACCACCCAGCCTGCAAAACGCCGCACCGAAACTGACGCGGGTTCGCGTACTGGCTTCGAAAAACAAATTACCCAGAACAGCCCCTTCCAGCACGCGCGACACCTTCTGGCGACGCGCAATCGGTTGCATCAGGTCGGCAATTCGAAACAGCTCTTCAACCGATTCCCGCGAAAACTGGTCAACCGACAACAACTGATGCCTGCCTTCAATGGCAATGCGATCGCGCAGCGGCCCCGACTGTGCACTTTGCGCATACTTTTGAAGCAACGACTCGTTTTCGACAATTTCAGTCACAAAACGCCCCACCACTTCGGGCATACCACGCGCCTCCTGAGAGCCTTCGGGTAACAGCCACGTATCAAGCGCACGCCGCTTCACGCCAATACGCGCAGCAAAAACATCACGTGTCAGATTAAGACGACGCATCGCATCGCGCAGGAAAACTTGTTGAGAAACAGACATGAGCCACCCCTAAAATATACGCACTGCGTATATTTTATTTTGAGCAAGATTCTTTTACGAGCGTTTCATGCGCGTTATAGGAAAAAAACAACGCCCGCAATGGTTGAACCAATTGCGGGCGTTGTTACTCACCAAACCGGCGTTAGCGATATTGAAGGTATGACGATTCAAGCCAACAGAAATACCCGCCGGCAGCGAACACCAAAAGGTACCGCGAACTTTTTATTGAGCCGGGGCGCCCGCAGACCCGGTTGCCGGCTCGGGAGGAACACCGGCGATCGCACGGGCCGCCGCTGTAGCATTGGCTTCCGTACCCACACCAAACACCAGCTGATCGGTGTTTACCGCAGAACTGTAGCCCGGCGCTGCCATCATGGTGCGACCCACCACCAGTGCCAGGCGCATATTGGGATTAGCCGCCGTAATGTCTTGCACCTTCTTCCTGCCAACATCATTCAAGCCCAACGCCAGCAAACCATCACCTTGTGGACTGGAACCCGCACGAACATCACTCAAGTCCTGACGGGTAATAACCGGCTGTGGATTAAGGTAAATGGTGCCAGACTGGATTTGCACAGGCCGCCAACCTGCATGCTCTTGAATGTCGGCCAGAAAAACGGCAACGGGAGCCCCCTGGCGAGCTGCCTGAACGGTTTCAGCCGGTTTGGCCGGTTCTGCGGCAGCCTGGGCCGGCGCCGTGGCAGCGCCTGTTGACCCTGTTTGCCCCTGCTCGACGGGCACGGTTTGACATGCTGCCAATGCAAGCAACCCCAATGGCAGCAAGAACCGCCCTGCACGACGCACTGTTTTCATAGCTCCCCCTTTTTGCTTCAAAATTAATGCCCGATTTTAACAGGCCATCCCCAATACGGCCCACCCGCCGACAAGCGTGGAAATGCCGTTATAATGCGGCCTCTGAAAGCAAAAGCAACCAACAACACATTGAACGGAGGCCAACATGGCTAATGACAAACCCAAGTTTTCCGCAGGGCTGGTTACCGCCATCATCACACTGGTTTTCATCGCCTTGTTTGGTTTCTTCTACCTGAAGGGCGCTGAAGGCATCGGTCAGCAAACACAATTGCTGGAAAGCAAATAAGCTTCGGGGCAGCCCGGTGCTGCCTGGTAACAAATAAGGGCCTCTAGCTCATGCCTGGTTAGAGCAGCGGACTCATAATCCGTTGGTGCCGAG
>JBAYOZ010000026.1:0-14508 GCA_041677965.1 Pusillimonas sp. | reverse complement strand
TTGCTGCGGCAATGACTTCGTCGTCGCGCACGCTGCCGCCGGGCTGGATGACGCAGGTTGCGCCGGCGTCGACCACGACATCAAGGCCGTCGCGGAACGGGAAGAAGGCGTCAGATGCAACGGCTGAGCCTTGCAGGCTCAGACCGGCGTTTTCGGCCTTGATGGCGGCAATGCGGGCCGAGTCGATGCGGCTCATCTGGCCGGCACCAACGCCCAGGGTCATGCCGTTGCCTGTGAAAATGATGGCATTGGATTTGACGTATTTGGCCACTTTCCAGGCAAACATCAGGTCATGCATCTGCTGGGCAGTGGGCTGTTTTTCAGTAACGACTTTCAGTGTGGCCGGGTCAACCTGGAAGTCATCGGGGTTCTGTACCAGCCAGCCGCCACCCACGCGCTTGATGTCCAGCACGTTGTGTGCGTCACCCGCAGGGATTTCAAGCACGCGAACATTCTTCTTGGCTGCAAACAGCGCCAGGGCTTCGGGGGTGTAGGCCGGTGCCAGCAAGACTTCGACGAATTGTTGCGAGGTAATGGCCTGGGCACAGGCTTCGTCAACGGTGCGGTTGAAGGCAATGATGCCGCCAAAGGCCGAAGTGGGGTCTGTTTTATAGGCTTGCTGGTAGGCGGCAACCGGTGTTTCACCGACGGCAACGCCACAGGGGTTGGCGTGCTTGACGATCACGCAGGCACCTTGTTCGAAGCTGCGGACACACTCCCAGGCGGCATCGGCATCGGCAATGTTGTTATATGACAGTTCCTTGCCTTGCAGCTGGCGGTAGCTGCCCAGCAGCCCCTGGCCGACGGGTTGGTCAACGTAGAAGGCCGCCGTCTGGTGGGGGTTTTCGCCGTAGCGCAAAACCTGATGTTGTTTGACCTGCAGCGTTAATGTGCGTGGCCAGGCGTCGCGGGCGGGCGCAGTTTCCTGGGCAGGTTCGGCTTCGGCCAGGCTGGTGAGGTACGAGGCAATTGCACCGTCGTAGGCGGCGGTGTGGGCATAGACCTTGGCAGCCAGTTCAAGACGCAGGCCGTAGCCGGGCTCACCTTTCGGGCTGTCGATGTCGGCCAGTACGCGTGGGTAGTCGGTCGGGTCAATGACCACGCATACACCGCCTTCCGGGGTGCCGTGGTTTTTGGCGGCGGCGCGCAGCATGGCTGGGCCGCCGATATCAATATTTTCTACGGCATCTGCAAAGGTGCAGCCTGGTTTGGCGATGGTTTCGCGGAAAGGATAAAGGTTGACCACCAGCAGGTCGATGCGGTCAATGCCGTGCTCCTCAATGGTCTTGAGGTGTTCTGCACTGTCGCGGCGGGCCAGCAGGCCGCCGTGGATTTTCGGGTGCAGTGTTTTGACACGACCATCAAGAATTTCGGGGGACCCGGTATGCTGGGCCACTTCGGTGACCTGCAGGCCGGCTTCGGACAGCAGCTTGGCGGTACCGCCGGTGGACAGCAGTTTGACGCCCCGGGCAGCCAGCGCCTTGGCAAAGTCGACGATGCCGGTTTTGTCAGAGACCGAGAGCAGTGCGGTTTGAGTTTTCATGGGTGACGAGAGAGAGTAGAGAAAAAATCAGGGTTGCAGCCCGTGGGACTGCAGTTTCTTGCGCAAGGTGCTGCGGGTAATACCCAGCATTTCAGCCGCTTTTGACTGGTTGCCATTGGCCCGTTCAAGCGCCACCTGAAGTACCGGGCGCTCGACGCAACTGACCACCATGGCCAGCATGTTGGCCGGTTCGGAGTCGCCCAGGTCGGCAAAATAGCGCTCGAGATTGTCGCGCACGCTTTGTTCCAAAGAATTGAGGTCGTTCATGTGATTCTGTTTGTTGCTGTTGTTTTGTGCCGGATCAGGCTGCTTTGACGGCGTTGTGCGTGGCTGCAGCCTGCCGGCCTGACGGGCAGGTATTGGCGGGTTGATTGTCGAACCATTGTGCAACGGCGTTGATCTGGTCTTGGGTGGATTCGGTGGTGTTGATGTGTGCCAGCAATGAAGTGCTATCCGGGAAATTACCCAGATACCAGCCGATGTGTTTGCGCGCTGACCGTACGCCAGTATATTCGCCGTAGAAGCGATAGTGGTCTTCAAGGTGTTCGAGCAGACATTCGCGCAGTTCGCCCAGGGTGGGCGGGGGCAAGTGCCGGCCGGTTTCCAGGAACCAGGCGATTTCACGGAAAATCCAGGGGCGGCCTTGCGCAGCACGCCCGATCATGACGGCATCTGCCCCGGTGTAGTCAAGTACCTGGCGGGCTTTTTCGGGGCTGTCGATGTCGCCATTGGCGATGACCGGTATGGTGATGGTTTTTTTTACGGCCTTGATGGTGTCGTATTCGGCCTGCCCGGTGTAATGGTCGGCCCGGGTGCGGCCATGCAGGGTCAGGGCAGCAATGCCGGTGTCTTGCGCCAGTTGGCCGATGCGCAGGGCATTGCGAGAGCCGGCATCCCAGCCGGTGCGGGTTTTGAGGGTGACGGGCACGCCAAAAGGCTGGCAGGCCTGCACGACGCGTTCAAGAATGCGTGCTACCAGGGCTTCGTCGCGCAGCAGGGCTGACCCGGAAGCCACATTGCATACTTTTTTTACCGGGCAGCCCATGTTGATGTCGATGATCTGTGCGCCTTTCTGGATATTGAAGACCGCCGCTTCGGCCATCATGTCGGGGTCGGCACCGGCTATTTGCACCGCAACAGGGGTGGATTCGCCGTCGTGGTTCAGGCGTCGTGAGGTTTTGACACTGTTCCAGAGCCGCGGGTTGCTGGCCGCCATTTCTGATACGGCGTACCCGGCACCCAGACGCTTGCACAGCTGCCGGTACGGCCGGTCGGTAACGCCAGCCATCGGGGCAACAAATACAGGGTTGGGAAGGGTCCAGGAACCAATACGCATAACCATGATTTTAACCGCCAATTCGGGCGGGGGCCGATGGCCCGGTCAAGTTCGCAAGCCTTGCAGCAGATGGGTGGCCAGCGGGGTACGCAGTACCGGGCTGAGATCCATGGCCAGCAGCCCCAGGCCACAGGCATGTTCGACCAGCGGGTTGCCCGTGGCAAAAATGCGCGGCAATACGTCGGTGATGGTGCCGGTGGTCCAGCGGTCGGCGTGTCGTTGTCGGGTGAACGTATCCAGGGCGGGTTCGGGTGACTGGCCCGGGTTGGCCACCCAGAAACGCAGGGTATGGGCCAGTTGTGCGGCATCGCGCAGCCCCAGGTTCAGGCCCTGGCCTGCTACCGGATGCAAGGTTTGGGCGGCGTTGCCGATTGCGACGCGGCGCGGATCAAGGCGGACAGGGCCGGCGTTAAGGGTGAGCGGGTAAACACGGCGCGGCGAATTGACGTTCAGACGGCCCAGGCGCTGACCAAACGTGTCGAGCAGGGCGGTGTCGAAGGCGGTATCGTCAAGCCCCGCCAGTTTGTTGGCCCGGTCGGGTTGACAGCACCATACCAGGCCGTAGTGGTTCGCCCCTGACGGATGCGGCAGAACGGCCAGCGGCCCTTCACGGGTAAAGCGCTCGAAGGCCCAGCCTTTCAGCGGTGCCGAGGCCGTGACCGTCGCCAGAATAGCCGCCTGATCGTACTGCCGTTCAAGCCCTTTGGGCCGAACACCGTCTGACTGCACAGCCATATGCGCGTGCAAAACTGCGCCGGTTTCTGCCTGCGTGACGGTGACACCCGTCGGGGCGGCTTGTGTGGCGGGTGTGGTGCCCTGAATGAGTGTGACACCACTGCTGTGCACTGCGCGATGCAGTTGCTGCAGCAGATCGGGGTAGGCCACAACGCTGCCCAGCCGAGGCACGTTGAAGTCTGTATTGCGAATCAGTGTGCGACCCAGGCGTTGCCGTTGCGAAACATGAACCGTTTCGATCGGGCTGTGGCGTGAAGGCCAGCCGTGCACGGATTGCAGCATCACCTGGCTGCCGTAATTGACCGCAATTGAACGCGGGTCGGTGAGGATTGGTGATTCGTTTTCCGACAGGAACGTGTTGCCGATCAGGGCGATGCGGGCAGGGTCGGGGGCGTAGCGCGCCAGCAGCAAGGCCAGTGTGCTGCCAACCGGGCCAGCGCCGGTAATGACCAGGTCGTATTCGGCATTGGGCATGGGTGGTTCTACTACAATCGGATGTTTGATTGGATTACGGGGTGCATTGTGGGAAAACATCGCAGCAAGGTCATTGTATCGCTGCTGGCTGCCGTGCTGGGCGTCTTCGGTGCGCACTGGTGGTATTTGCGTCGGCCCTGGGCATGGTTGTTTACGCTGGTTACCGTGGGTTTGCTGGTGTGGGCACAAACCTTTCCCAGCCGCTGGGAGAACCCGGCATTTCTGTTTCTGCTTGTGCCTATGGCAGCAGGTTGCATCGAGGCGTTGGTATTCAGCCTGAAGCCTGATGCCTGGTTCGATGCGCGCTACAACCCAGGGTCAGGGCAAACGACCCGTACTGGGTGGGGGCCGGTACTGGTTGCCATATTCACGGTATTCCTGGGCGGCACCGTGGTGGTTTTTGGCATTGCGGCATCGGTGATTTATATCTACACAGCCATGGGATGGCTGGATGGTTATACGTTTTAGTGGCAGCGGGCCTGGGCAGTAAGTCAAGGCCTGGGTTTTTTGTGTCTCTGGCAGGTTAAATTGGCTGTCAATGGCTTGTAGAACAAGGCATTTCGCGGCTAAAATATGGGCCTCTTCATTTTACAGGAGCTGAAGCGGTGAGTACCGATTCTGGCGACAGTAGTCGATTGTGTATCGACTTTTTTATTGCTTCCCAGGTGCGCATCTAAGCCCTTCAGCCGGGCCGCACCCTGGTCAGCAGTGTTTACAGGGTGTGGTCGTTCTTGCCGGGTTTTTTCCGGCACTTTCCACCACGCAGTCATTCAATCAGGCTCGCACAGGCAGCGGGTTTGCGCGCGTACCGTCAGTGCCCGGTGCGCGAAAGGTGGTTTCATGCGTTTATTCAATCTTTTTCTTCGTCGTGCCGGTGTCCAGGCCGCCCCTGTTGCGCTGCGCAAGCCGGCGTCGTCACGCCTGACCGTGGTGTGCGAAAGTGCACAAATGGCCTCGGTGCGGCGGTCTATTTACAAAAACTTCCAGGGCGCCGGCCTCAAGGTTGTTTCACTTCAGGTGGGGCACGCCACTGACCCGGCGCTGGTGTCGGCGTGCGTTACCGTTACGTGCCCGCCCGAAATGCGGCCGGTGCTCATGAAGCAGGCGCGCCAGCTGGCCCTGGCCGGTGGTGTGCGCGATGTGCGTTGGGGTGACCACCGTCATATTGTTTTAAACTAGAAGGGTTTCTATCTAGTTTCCAGGTTGTAGTCCATGGACATCATTGGCTGGCTGACGCCGTGGGAATTCTCCCCGGCCCTGATACTGTGCTTTGTTGCGGGTATTGTGCTGTTCGTCAGGGGTTTGCGCGCTCATCGCGTTTCTGCAGCGCGCCAATGGCTGTTCTGGGTTGGCCTGGTGGTGTTGTATCTTTCGATGCACACCCGCATCGATTACTACGCCGAGCGCCTGTTTTTTGCCCATCGCCTGCAGCATCTGGTTCTGCATCATCTGGGGCCTCTGCTGATCATGGGGGCGTATCCTGGTCAGGTGCTGCGTGCCGGCCTGCCCATGCCCGCTCGCGTCTGGCTGAAAAACTTCCGGCAAACCACCACCGGGCGTTTCACTGAAGGCCTGCTGACAAACAAGTTTCTGGTCCCGTTCTTGTTTGTGTTCCTGGTTGTCATCTGGCTTATTCCCACCATTCAGTTCTACTCGATGCTCGATTGGCGTCTGTACCGTTTCATGAACTGGTCGGTGGTCATTACCGGGTTTTTGTACTGGAATCTCATCCTCGATCGTCGACCCAGTCCGCCGGCGGTCATGGCGCCGGGTGCGCGCATTATCTCGCCGGTTATTACCATGGTGCCGCAAATGGTGGTCGGTGCGGTTATTACCTTTACCGAATACGATCTTTACCCTATTTTTGACCTCTGCGGCCGCGCCATACCTGGCATGTCGGCGGTTACCGACCAAACCATTGGCGGGCTTACCATGTGGGTGCTGGCGGGTTTTGTTGAAGTCTTTGGCTTGCTGTTTGCGTTGGGTACTCTTATGCGCTTGTCGGGTAAACGGCGTTTGCCAGAAAGGCAGCGTGCTGCAGCGACGCTGAAGGCCAGCGGGGCTGCCCCATGAAAAGCTCCGTGTGCGTACTGGCCCTTGCGCTTGCGCTGGCCTGTCCGCTAACGGGGCAGGCACAGCCCGCCGGTTTGCCCAGCATGGGTTCGGCCTCGTCGGCTGACTTGTCCCCGGTACTTGAAAAAGCCCTGGGCGATGCCATCATGGAGCAGGGCTATCGTGACCCGACCTACATCGATGACCCTGACGTTTCACAATACCTGAATGAAATGGGCCGCAAGCTGGCCAGCGCGTCAGGTTCGGCGCCGGTTACCATTTTCGGGGTGCGTGACCCGGCCATCAACGCCTTTGCGTTACCCGGAGGCTATATCGGTATCAACAGTGGCCTGGTGGTCTCATCCCGTAACGAATCACAACTGGCGTCGGTTGTGGCGCACGAAATGGGTCACGTATACCAGCGTCACGTCGCCCGGGGCATGACCCAGTCCAATCAGTCCAGTTACCTGGCCATGGCCTCGATTGCCGGGGCCTTGCTGGCGGCACTTGCCGGCACTGGTGATCTGGCGGCAGGCATTGCAGCCTTTGGTCAGGCAGCGGCTGTTGACCAGCAACTTGGTTTTTCGCGGCAGGCTGAACAGGAAGCTGACCGCTCCGGCTTTGAAATGATGCGCCGCGCAGGCTATAACCCGGCCGGTATGGCCGAAATGTTTGCCATGTTGGGCAATGCCTCGCGCTTGAACGAAGGTATGGGTGGCGGGGTCTATGCCAGTACCCACCCGTTGTCCATTCAGCGCATGTCCGACATTGAAAACCGGGTTCGTGCCTTGCCGTCCCAGCGGCGTGCTGATACGGATGCCTATTGGTTTGTTCGCGCCAAACTACGGGCCATCCAGGCACGAGACCCGCGGGCCTTGCGCAGTATGGAAGCGGTTCTGCGCCAAGAGGTTAAAACCCTCTCTGGCGTGCAAAAGTCAGCGGCGTGGTACGGGTTGGCACAGGCAGCCTGGCAACGCAAGGACCTTGATGCCGCGCAAGAGGCGTTGCGCGGTGCCCAGGCCGATGGCGTCAAGGTAGCGCCGCTGGTCGCACTCGAGGCCGACATTGCCCTGGCCCGTGGTCAGGCCCAGATGGCGGCCACCCTGGCATCAAAAGGCCTTGATCGTTGGCCCGATAACCAGGGGCTGGGCCTGGTGGCGGCACGCGCTTTTGATGCCAGCAGACAGCCTGATCAGGCATTGGCCGTGCTGGCCGGCATGATTCGCCGCTGGCCTGATGAACCACGCTGGTATCAGTTGCAAGGCCAGAATCTCGAACGTATTGGCAAACCGGTTCAGGCGCGTCGTGCCATGGCCATTTACTACGACAAGACGGGGGCCTTGCCAACAGCCATCGAGCAGCTTCAGCAGGCGCGCAGCATGACGCAAGATTTTTATCTGCAGTCTGAACTTGACGTTGAAATCCGCACCTTGCAAGAGCGGGTGCGACAAAACCGAAGCTTGCTGCAGCAGTTCCGGTAGGGTGCCGGTTGTTGCTGCAGCAGTTCCGGTAGGCACCGGCCGTTACCGCCAGGTGCCTTGCCGGCGTGTTCAGTCGAACGCCACCTGCGCCTTCAACCAGAATACGCGACCAGGTTCGTTAATGCGGCGGTTCACGAACGCGACATTCCCGGGTATATTCGCCCCTGATTTTGACAAGTGTTCTGAATAGGTCTTGTTGAACACGTTGTCGACTCCGGCGGTCACCAGAACGGTCTTGTTCGGGCGCCAGCCGGCATTCAGCGAAAGCACGCCAAAGCCGCTGCTTGGCCCAAGGTCCTTGCCGTTGCTGACAATTCCCCCTGAACCAGTGTCATAGCGGTGCTGTGCAGCGGCCAGACGCCACAACACCCCGGCCGACCATGGCCCTTGTGCGTAGTTCAGCCCCAGGCGCAGCTCAAGCGGTGGTTGTTGCGCCAGCGGTTTTGAGTCCGTCCGGTTCTGCCCGTACACATACGACAGGCTGGCCACGGCTTGCCATTGCGGATTGAGTTGCCAGGCGGCGTCCAGCTCGCCGCCGATCACGGTAGCGTCCACATTGCGCGTCTGGTTCTTGTCCCAGTTGATCAGAATGTAGTCATCAACCCGGCCGTAAAAGGCCGATACCGAAACATCCAGAGGGCCATGGCGCCAGCGGGTGCCAATGTCCAGTTGGGTGGTTTTTTCCGGCCGTGTTGACAGGAATGCGCTGTTGCTGCCAGCCGGGCTGCGGTGCATGCGCTCCCAGTAATCGGGGAAGCGTTCTGCATGACCAAGGCCGGCATACCAGGTGCTGCCCGGCGCAAAGTCCTGCTCGTAGCGCAAGAAGCCGCTGGGCAATGTGCGTTTGTCGGTTTGGCCGGCCGTCGCCGATTGCGCCGGCATACGTTTGTCACGTGCTTCGTGCCAGTCTACCCGAAGGCCACCAATCAGGCGGTCGCTTTCATTCACGAACCAGGTGCTTTCAGCAAAGACCCCGCGCTGCGTGAAGCGCATGTCTTCGGTGCGAGGGGCGGCTTTGTACGCCGTGTTGGCTGCATCACTGCTGTTGCGCATGCCACTCACGCGCAGGGTGTGGACGTCTTCACGTATATCGGCCCCTACGATCACTTCCCAGTCTTCACTGGGGCGAAGCGTGGTGCCAATACGGCCCCCGGTAGTCTTGCGGTCAGGGTTGTTGGCCATGTACTTGCCGCCAGGAGGTACGTCCCGCAGGCTGTAGTTGTCCATGACATGATCAACGTAGTTGTAGTAAATACGCCCCTCAATGGCATCGACAAAGCCGCCCATGCGCTTGCGTTCAAACAGCAACGATACGTTCTCACGCTTGAATTTGGTGCCGTCCATGGCCCGGTCGGCATAAGCGGCGCGGCCGTCACTCAGATTTCCAGATAACTCGATGCGTGTCTTGTCGTCGGGGGTAAGGCCAATGGCGGCATGACTGCTCCAGCGCAAGTATTCAGAATGGACGCGGTTGCCATCGCCGTCTTTGTAGTCGTCGGCCTGGGCGCGTGTGCCTCCCGCCCGTACGTAGCCCATGGGGCCGCCCACCGTTGCATCGACCATCTGGTCATTGCGGCCAAAGCTGCCGCCAGTCAGGCTGGCGTTGCCGGTGATGCCAAACTCGCTCATGCGTTTGAAATCACGTTCGAACAGGACAACACCGGCGGATTGACCAGCGCCATAGCGTACGCTTTGGGGGCCTTTCAAGACGGTGACGCGGTCAAAGGATTCGGGGTACACGTATGCAGTTGGCGGATCCATGCGGCCGCCGCAACCGCCATAGACTTCTTGCCCATCCAGCAAAATGCCCAGGCGCGAACCCGAGAACCCGCGCAGTACGGGGTCCCCATCGGTGCCGCCTTTACGAATCACCGAAAAACCGGGGATGCTTTTAAGGAAGTCGGCGCCGTCGTGCGCGGGTACGGGTTGGCGGGGTGCCTTGGGGTCGGTAGTGACGGTAAGCGGGGCATCCGGCATGGGCGCGGTAACCACCACGGGTTCAAACGTGCGCACCTCCTGGGCGTGCAGAACGGGGGAAAAGGCGAACAGCAGGGCGGCGGGCAGCGTGGCTACCCGAAAATTCAGTGTTGTCATCGAAATCTCATTACTTCGCAAACGTGTGGGGTAACCGGCCAGGCAGATTCAGGCGGCATCGCGCTGCCGCCTGAGGTGCAGGCTAGCGCGCGTTGCAGGCGAAAAAAGCCATGGCGTGTGCAGGCAGCATCGCCGGGGCAGGCCGGTTACATGACGGGGGTCAGGCAGCAGGAAGTAATGAGGTCGGTGGGCTATGGCCTGGTGGCCAGGCCCAGGAGTCGGTCAGACGAAGTGCCGCAGGGGCGTCGGTAACAGGCAGGGCCGGATGTACGGTTGCCATTGCCGCGGCAACCGCCAGCGGAACCAAAACGGGCGGCAGGGCCGGGGTGCCGCCACACAGCAGACAGTCACCGGTTTTGTGGATGCGCTGGCTGCCCGGGTCTTGCCCGTCGGCAGGCACATCCATGATGACCATGCCAGCCGAGGTACAGACAACAATTTGCAGCCGGTCTGCGGCGGCGCCGGGCATAAGACCGGCAAATGCCGGCCCGAGGCCCTGCAGCCCGATAGCGAGCAGCAGCAGCCATTGAATCCCGAGAAAGCGCCATCCCTTGCGTGTCATGGGGGGCGATTATAAGGTTTTCTGAACAGGGGGCTGTCAAGTGCGGGCTGAACGGGGTGTCAGTCTGGGTCAGTCGGTGCACCATTGACCTGTTCAGCCCGACGTTGGTGGCGTTACCCCTGGCGTTCGAAGAAATGTGAAAGCCGCATTGGCAGCCAGCTGACATGACCGGGAAAGCTACCCCCGACAAAGCCCACATGCCCGCCTTCGGCAGGTTGATGCAGCAGTATCTGTCCGGAGCAATCGTTGGGCCCGGGCAATGACGCTTCCGGTACAAACGGGTCGTTGCGTGCATTCAGGATCAGTGTGGGCGTTTGCAACTGACGCAGTAACGGTTTTGACGAGGCCCGGGTCCAGTAATCAAGGGCGTTTTTGTAACCGTGCATGGGTGCCGTGTACATGTCGTCAAAGTCGCGCAGCGTTCGAACCTGACCCAGGCGAATGGCATCA
This sequence comes from Pusillimonas sp., assembly GCA_041677965.1. Taxonomy (GTDB): domain Bacteria; phylum Pseudomonadota; class Gammaproteobacteria; order Burkholderiales; family Burkholderiaceae_B; genus Neopusillimonas. The sequence goes on along the minus strand of JBAYOZ010000026.1, from coordinate 3,781 downwards.
ATGCTGGCCGGGAAGCGGTGTGCCTTTTCAGCGACCTTGTGCTTCATTGATGCAAGAAAATAACGGGAATAGATGGACCTGCCCGCCCATGTTGTTGACAGTGTGTTGCCGGCAGCCACCAGGTCCATGGGTACGGAAACAGCGGCTGCGGCATGTAACCAGCTTGCGCTGTCGGGGTTTTCGGCCAGGTACTTCAGCATGGCGTTACCCCCCAACGATACGCCGGCCGCATGCCAGCGGGCGTTGGGTACCCGGGCTCGCGCTGTATCCAGCATGAAGCCAATGTCTTCGGTGTCGCCCGAGAAGTACGCGCGGGCCATACGGTTCGGGAAGCCCGAGCAACTGCGGAAATGGGCAATGACCACGACCCAGCCACGCGCCCTGAAGTACTGGGCTACAGACTGGGCATAATGGCTTTTGCTGCTGCCTTCCAGACCATGAAAAAGGATCAGTGCCGGTGTGGAATCCAGCATTTGCAAGGCGTGCCAGTCGGGGCGCTCGGCCCAGCGATGGGCTGCCGTATGTTCCAGCGTGGCATCCGGGGTTACACGTGTATTGTCTGAGGTTTTGTCGGCAAACAGGCTGGGCCCGGTCCAGTCAAAGTCGATGAAGTCGCCATCAGGGGTATCGACCCGTTCACGTACGAACGTGATGCGATGGAAGCGGGCACCCAAAGCCCCCCAGATGGTTTGGGCATGGCCGCCGGGCAACCAGACAGGGGGCGGGCAGGGTGACAGGGCGAGTGTTGCGGCCACAGGACAGACCGTTTAATGGCTGTGTACGTGTTCGCCGGGTTTTAACTGGTAGGTAGCCCCGCAGTAGGGGCAAGTGCCTGTGCCCGATTGCGCTACTTCGATGTAGACGCGGGGGTGCATTGACCATAACGGGGCCTTCGGACCGGGGCAATAAACCGGCAAGTCGTCAGCACCAACCATAATGGCGTCGGCGTTTGGTTTTGCAGAAGATTCAGCGCTGCTCATGGCGTGTCCTGGTTGAAATTTGAATGACGCGATTGTACCAATTGACAACGACAGGACGATGAAGTTCGTCAGTACCAGGATGATCGTTTAACATACGGGGTTTACCCTGAATCCAGGGTTTTTTTACAGGGTCGCAGCCGTGACAAAGGTTTCCTTGCCGCAGGCACGGGCGCTGGCCAGAGCGCGTGCCGCCAAAAGCTTCAACGAGGGGTTTCAGCAGGTGTTGCCCACCATGGTGGCGACCAGCCTGTGGGGGTTTGTTACCGGTATTGCGATGGTCAAGGCCGGTATGTCCGAACTGATGGCCAGCCTCATGACTCTGCTGGTATACGCAGGCTCGGCTCAGCTTACCGCCTTGCCGCTTATTACAGCCGGTGCGCCACTGTGGCTTATTTTTGCTGCAGCCAGTGTGGTCAACATCCGTTTCGTTATTTTTGGTGCTGCCGTCCAGCCTTTTTTCAGCCGCTACCGTTGGCCCGCGCGTCTTGGTTTGGGGTACTGGCTTTCTGACATGGGTTTTGTTTTGTTCATGTCGAAGTTTGCCGATGCCAAAAAGCGGGGTACGCCGCATCAAATGTGGTTCTATCTGGGCCTGATCATTCCCGGCTGGATTTCCTGGCAGGTGGCCAGTCTGGCCGGTATTTTCATGGGGGGTGTGGTTCCCCAAGGGTGGGAGCTCGAGTTTGCGGCAACGCTTGCCCTTATGGGTATTACTATCCCCCTGGTCAAGAACATGCCCATGGCCGTGTCCATTCTGGTGGCTGGCAGTCTTGCCTGGCTGTGCCAGCCCTTGCCCTTGCGGCTGGGCCTGGCGGTTGCAGTCGTTGGCGGGATTGTTTCCGGTGTTGCCGCCGAAAAATATCAACTGAAAGGGGGGCACCGTGTTTGAACCAGGTTCTGATGGCTATATGCTGGCCGTTATCGGGTTGTTGACCGTGTGCAGTGCCATTATGCGGGCAGGTTATTTTGTTGTTGGCAACCGTATTCCGCTTACTGAAAACGTACGCAGGGCGTTGCGTTATGCGCCACCCGCCGCTCTTGTGGCCATCATTGTTCCGGAGCTTTTGCCTTGGGCTGAAGGTGGCCGGGCTTTTTTCGATGTGCGCTTGCTGGCTGCGCTTGTGGCGGTTCTGGTGTACGTGCGCACCCGCAGCACCATTGCCGTTATTTTGTCGGGAATGGGGGCATTCTGGCTTCTGCGCGCCATCTTGTAATGGTGCCTGTTTTTTGAAGTCAAGCTAAGTCGTGGATATTTAACGACACTTTGCAGGGTATTCCTGCATTGCATTTCGGGCATGCCTGCAAGGGTGCGTTAAAATCAGTGTGTTAACAAAGTCTGGCGGGGTGTTCCTGCCCAGGCGCAACCGTATTCAATGACAGACACTACTCCTGCTGAAACGCCACAAATCACATTCTCCGACCTTGGGTTGCACCCGGGTATCTTGCAAGCTGTTGTCGCAACCGGCTACACCATCCCGACGCCCATTCAGGCCCAGGCCATTCCTGTGGTCATGCAGGGCCGGGATGTCATGGGTGCGGCTCAAACCGGTACGGGTAAAACGGCAGCGTTCACCCTGCCTATTTTGCAACGCCTCATGCCTCTGGCCAATGCCAGTGCATCGCCTGCGCGCCACCCGGTACGTGCCCTGATTCTTGCGCCCACCCGCGAATTGGCTGACCAGGTTGCCGAAAACGTGTCCAGGTACAGCGAATCCATTCCGCTTCGTTCGGCGGTAGTGTTTGGCGGGGTTGACATCAACCCCCAGCGCGATGCCTTGCGGCGTGGTTGCGAAGTGGTTATTGCCACACCCGGGCGTTTGCTCGATCACGTCGAACAAAAAAATATCAACCTGTCGCAGGTTGGTATTCTGGTGCTCGATGAAGCCGACCGCATGCTCGATATGGGCTTTTTGCCTGACCTTGACCGCATTGTTCGTCTGCTTCCCCAAAATCGCCAGACGCTGCTGTTTTCGGCCACCTTCAGTAACGAAATTCGCAAACTGGGCCGAACCTGGCTGAAAGACCCGGTTGAAATCGAGGTTTCGGCGCGTAATGCAACCGCGTCAACAGTTACCCAAATAGCCTATCCGCTGTCGGGTGACGACAAGCGTGCGGCGGTGGTTCATCTGGTCAAATCGCGTGGCCTGAATCAGGTTATCGTTTTTTCCAATACCAAAATTGGTACCAGTCGTCTGGCCGTTGCGCTGGCTCGTGATGGCGTCAAGGCCGAGTCCATTCACGGTGATAAAAGCCAGCTCGATCGCATGAAGGCCCTCGAGGCTTTCAAGGCCGGTGAGCTCGAGGTTCTGGTGGCAACCGATGTGGCCGCCCGTGGCCTTGACGTAGCCGGCGTGCCCTGTGTCATTAACTACGATTTGCCCTACAACGCCGAAGACTACGTGCACCGTATCGGGCGTACAGGTCGTGCCGGGGCCTCGGGCGAAGCCATTGCGTTTTTCTCGCCCGACGAAGAGCGTTATTTGCTCGATATCGAAAAACTCATCAAGACCAAAATTCCACGCGGTACGCTTCAGTTGCCAGCGCGCGCACGAGCCAGGGCCTCATCGGGCGCATCTGCATCTGCATCTGCATCTGCATCTGCATCTGCTCCGCGTGAACGCAGTTCGCGTGCTTATGCCGACGCGTCGTCACGCAAGCCGCTCGACGACCTGTTCACCAAGCCCTATGTTCCGTCGTCTACGGCAAGTACCACAACCCAGCCGTCGCCAGCCAAGTCTGCGCGCAAGGCGGTGGGTGTGTTGCTCGGCGGCCGCTGATTTTTTCGGGCCTGTCAGCGGTTG
>JBAYOZ010000025.1:0-14720 GCA_041677965.1 Pusillimonas sp. | reverse complement strand
TGCCGCAAGACGGCCGTATCGCGCTTCGGGTGGCAGGGCGGCCGATTGATGTACGGGTCTCGACGTTGCCGACCGGCCACGGCGAGCGGGTCGTGCTGCGCCTGCTCGATAAGGAAGCGGGGCGCTTGCAACTTGAGCGCCTGGGCATGGCGGCCGACGTCATGAATGAACTTGACCGGTTGATCCGGTTGCCGCACGGTATTTTGTTGCTGACCGGCCCGACGGGCAGTGGCAAGACGACCACGTTGTATGCCGCCCTCGGGCGGCTGGATGCGTCCACCACCAATATTCTGACGGTCGAAGACCCCATTGAGTACGACTTGCCGGGTATCGGCCAGACGCAGGTCAACCCGCGCATTGACCTGACCTTCGCCGTGGCCTTGCGGGCGTTGCTGCGTCAAGATCCCGATGTGATCATGATCGGCGAAATTCGCGACCTTGAAACGGCACAGATCGCGGTGCAGGCGTCACTGACCGGCCATCTGGTGCTGGCCACGCTGCACACCAACGATGCCGTGTCGGCGGTTACGCGGTTGACCGACATGGGTATTGAACCTTTTTTGCTGGCGTCCACGCTTCAGGGGGTACTGGCCCAGCGCCTGGTACGCAAGCTGTGTGCACAGTGCAAACAGCCGCATCCCGATGGCACGGCACGCTGGAACCCGCAAGGGTGTACGGCCTGCAGCCATACCGGGTACAGTGGCCGCACGGGCGTGCACGAACTGTTTGTACTGAACGATGAGCTGCGCACCCTGATTCATGCGGACGCCGGCGAGCAGGCCTTGCGCCGTGCGGCGCGCCAGGGGGGTATGCGTAGCCTGCAGCAGGATGCCGGGCGCTGGGTGCAGCAGGGCGTGACTTCGCCGGAAGAAATTGCCCGCGTGACACGCGATACCTAGCACCGGAGCCAGACCATGCCTTCTTATCAGTACGAGGCCATTGATGCCGCCGGCCGCCATGACCGGGGCCGAATCGATGCCGACAGCGCCCGCAGTGCGCGTGCGGCGCTGCGGGCACGCGGGTTGTTGCCCGTGTCGGTACGTGAAAACGGCACGCGCACGGGGGCAACCTGGTTAATGGGGGGGCGGATCAGTGATGCCGACCTGGGTTGGCTGACGCGGCAACTGGCCAGCTTGCTGGCTGCCGGGTTGCCACTTGAGGCGGCGTTGCGCGCCACCCTGGAACATGCCGAGCGCAAGGTCGTTGCGCAGGCGCTGGCGGCGGTACGCGATGATGTGCGTGCCGGCCATCGTCTGGGTGAGGCGCTGGCGGCGCACCCACGACACTTTCCTGAAATTTATCGGGCTCTGGTTGATGCCGGCGAACAGTCGGGTGATCTGGCCCAGGTCCTTGAGCGCCTTGCCGATTACATCGAGTCGCGCAGTGCATTGCGCAACAAGGTACTGACGGCGTTCATTTACCCGGTTATCGTGACCATCGTCTCGATCGGGATTGTCATTTTTTTGCTCAGTTATGTGGTGCCGCAGGTGGTCGGGGCGTTTTCGCAGGCCCAGCAGACACTTCCCTTGCTGACGCGTCTGATGCTGGCGGCCAGTGCATTCACACGGGAATGGGGGCTGGCCGTGGTGCTTGGCCTGATGGCGTTATTCGGGCTGTGGCGCTTGCGTTTGCGCAATCCGTCAGCGCGTCTGGCATGGCATACGCGTGTCTTGCGGCTACCGATTCTGGGTCGCTATGCCATTGGGGTCGATGTCGCGCGTTTTGCCGATACGCTGGCCATCTTGACGAGCAGCAATGTCCCGTTGCTGGCGGCGCTTGAAGCGGCCCGTCGTACGCTTGGAAATTGCAGGTTGCAGGCGGCGGTTGATGATGCGACCCGTCGTGTGCGAGAGGGTAGCGCTTTGGCGCAGGCGCTTGAGGCACAGAAGACTTTTCCACCGTTACTGATTCATCTGGCGGGTAGTGGCGAACGCACCGGCCAGTTATCGGCCATGCTGGACCGCGCGGCCCGTGTGCTGTCCATTGAACTTGAAAGGCGCGCCATGACCATGACCGCGCTGCTTGAGCCGCTGATGATTCTGATCATGGGGGGGATTGTGCTGGTGATTGTATTGGCGGTGATGATGCCGATCATTGAAATTAATCAGTTGGTGCATTAAGCGGTAACGCCCTGACGACGGCATACATTGTTGCCTGTTGTCGGCCTGTCGCCGCAGTTTACTGAAGGCCTGTTGCTATGAATACGCTATTGCTGGTGGGTGGTGATTTGTGCGTGCGGACGGCACGATTGCTGGATCCGAACGACTGGAAATGCATTGGGTTGCGTCGCAGCCTGATGCCTTCCGGGCCTGACGATCACATGACCTGGGTTCAGGCCGATCTGCAGGATCCGGCCAGTCTGACCTTTTTGCGTGAGGGCGAGTTTTCTGAAATCAGCCATATCTTGTATGCCCCGTCACCGGACAGTCGTACCCCCGATCATTACACCCGCGTTTATTCGCAAGGGCTTCCGACGCTGTTGAATAATCTGTCGCCGGGTTGTCTGGCGCACCTGAAGCGCTGTGTTTTGGTGGGTTCGACAGCGGTTTGGGGGCCTTCGGACGCGTGGGTGGATGAAGACTCACCGGTTCAGAACACGAACTTCCGTACCCAGGCGCTTTTAAAGGCCGAGGCGGCTTTGCAGGCGATCTTGCCGCAGGGTGTGGGTGTGACATTGCGGTTGTCCGGGTTATATGGCCCGGGGCGGATGCACCTGATCAACGGATTACGGGCCGGCAGGGTGACGGTGCCCGATGCGCCCGGTCATTGGGCCAATCGAATTCACATTGATGACGCGGCGCGTGCGTGTGCCCACCTTCTGGCGCTGGCTGACCCGCAGCCGCTGTACATTGGCACGGATGACCGGCCCCTTCCACTGGCCGGGTTTTACGATGACGTCGCGCGTTTGCTGGGCGCCCCCATGCCGACACGGGAATCCAGGGTGCCGGATGGCAAGCGGTTGTCAAATGCGCGCTTGCGTGCATCGGGCTGGACCCCGGAATGGCCGTGTGCGCTGGACTGGTATGCGCGTAACAGGCCTGCCGACGGTTGAGGCCGCAGGGGGTGTGGAAAGGCCGGGCTTATCGATTGATATGTGCCTTTTAGGGCGCTTAAAACAGCTTTGCAACGACGGCCCCCGAACCGTACTGAGGACCATAGGCGTAGACTTTGGCGTCACCCAATCGCCCGTGCAGGGCGCCCAGTGCGAAGGCCACGTGCTTGAGCCCCATGTCGGCTTTGGTTTGTGCCAGGAAATCGGGGATCAGTCGCTGCAGTTCGGCGGCATCGCGTTGTTCGATGCATTGCAACAGGCGGCGATTCCAGGCGTCATCGGTTTGTGAGGCAATGGCATCCTGGTCAACAGGTCGCCCGTCCCGCCACTCGGTGCCTGTCAGGCCGCCCAGCACCAGTACAACGACGCGCTTGCCTTGCAAGTCGGCTTGTTGTGCCACCAGTTCGCCCAGCACGCGGGTACGATCGAAGTCGTAGTACAGGTTGTTCGAGACATTCAAGGTTGGCCATTGCCCTTTGGGGTTGACCAGAGCGTTGGCCATGACGGTGCCCGAGTCGAGCGGGAAGCCTTCGTAATTGACGCGCTTGGACGGAATGCCCGCTTCCCGGGCGGCACGGACGCACGCCTTGGCCAAAGACACGTCGGTGGTCAGGTCGAACGGGATTTCACCCAGTTCGTGCCAGTTTTCATCGACATGCAAACCTGACATCCGCTGTTTGCCTTGCCAAAGCTGGTCAAGTACCGCATACCAGCGCGTTGAGTAAATCACGAGGGTGTCCGGTTCAAGGCGTTCGATGTCTTCCCGAACTTTTTCCATGCCCTTGGCCAGGTCACTGTAGACAGGCTCTTTGTTGCACAGGGCCAGCAACGGGCTGACCGGCAGCCAATACGCCCCGACCACGCCAGGCTTGTCGAGCAAGGCAAAGCGGTCTTGTGCGGCACTGGCACCAAACAGCCAGCGTGAAAGGATTGCCAGGCCGGAGGGTTGGCGACGGCGCTTGTGCGGGTGACGGATATCGTTGACGATGCCCATCAGCCCGCGCGGCAGCAGCAGCATCAGGAGGATCGACAAAATACCCAGCACCAGCTGGCCCTGCCCGGCCGCCGCGCCGACGATACGGTCGACGAAAATATAAATAATCGCCCCCAGCAAGGGGCCTGCGACGCTGCCCATACCCCCGGCGACCACAATGAACACAATGATGGCGGCCCACGAAATGGAGAAGGCATTGGGGGGCGTGATGATCACGACATCCATGTAATACAGGCCTGCCGCCAACCCGGTCATGGTGCCGCTGACCAGAAACACGGCGGCCTTGATCTTGTTGACGTCAACCCCGCTGGATCGGGCGGCGTCTTCGTCATCGCGCACGGCGGTCAGGGCCAGACCATAAGATGAACGCATCCAGCGCCAGATAACGGCGCTTGAGACCAGCAACAGCCCGAGGGCGGCGTAATACAGCTGTACGGTGGTGGCATCGGATTTCAGCTGCATGCCCCCACCGGCCCCGACCAGATTCCAGCCGTTGAAGACGGTGGCAACGGCCTCGGCAATCAGCCAGGTGGCGATCGCAAAGTAGGCCCCCTGCAGTTTCAGCAAGGGCAGGGCCCCCAGGAAAATCAGCAGTAACAAGGCCACACGACGAATGTAATGGCTGCCAAACAGGTCGGCTTCGGGGACCGAGAGGATCAACCATTCATACAGAATCCAGAGCACAACGGCAATGCCAACCCCCAATTTGATGCGTTGACGGCTGCCTCGTTCGCGCAGCGGCAGGCATAACAGCCACGCGAACAGGGCTGAAACGATGCCCGCAACCGGCCAGGCCAACCAAATGGGGACACCGCCATAGTAGAAGACGATGGCCTGGGCGAAAGCCCCCAGTCCGATGAAGACCTGTTGCCCAAACGTTAATAAGCCGGCATAACCTGCCATCAGGTTCCAGGCATGCCCAAAGGTTGCAAACACGAATGCCGAGAACAGCAGGTGAAGCCAGTAACTTTCAGCGGACAGCCCCAATGGGAGCAGAAGCAGGATGGCGGCCAGCGCCAGCACCCAGATGAAACCGTTGCGGCCATAAAAGGAATCGAAAAATACTTTCATGTTTACCGCCGGCCTATTTGCGTGCGAAAAGGCCCTGGGGCCGCATCGCCAATACCAGAAGGATCAGAAGATAGCCGGCCACTTGTTGCGCCGCCGGGCCGAAGTAGGTGCCGGCCAGTACCTGGACAATGCCAAGCACAACACCGCCGATAAGGCTGCCAAATACCGAGCCGAGGCCACCCAGAATGACCACCCCGAAGGCAAGCAACAAAAAGGGTGTCCCGTCAAAAGGCTGGAATGAGCGCGACATGCCGATCATGAAGCCGGCAATCGACGCTGACGCCAGGGCAACACCGCTGGCGACGGCATAAATATGGGTGGTGCGTATCCCCATGACGGCTGCGATTTCAGGGTCGTCGCTGGCGGCGCGGATGGCACGCCCGGTGTGCGTGCGATGCAGCCAGGCGGATAAGCCCGCCAGCAGGATGGCCGCGGCAATGAAGAAGCCAAAGCGCAAGGTTGAAATGCTGAGGTCCTGGGAAAGCCGGATTGCCGAATATGACCACTCGTTGGGGATCGTGGCGGCATCGGCGCTGAATACGATCAGCATCCCCTGGCTCAGCACAATAGATAGCCCGAAGGTGACCAGAAGGGGCAGCATCAACCCGTAAACCGGGGGCAGATTACGACGTTCGGCGGCATGTGACGAGACATGGTTGAGCACCCCGCGCTGAATACCATACCCCACCAGATACATGACCGGGACCACGACCAATGGCGCCCAGAACGGGGCAACCCCCGTGGCCGTGAGCAAGGTGACGCACAGGTATGCCGCGACGATCAACCAGTCGCCATGCGACAGATTGACCAGTTTCATGACCCCGAAATTGAGGGCCAGACCGACGCTGACCAGCGCGTAATAGCCGCCGAGCATCGCACCCGACAAAATGCCATTCAGTAAATCAATGGCGAACCAGTACAGGTCTTCTTCAGTCATGGTGGCTTCCCTGCATGCTGCCAAAATAGGCCGCCGTGATGGTGTCGTAATCCACTTCGTCGGGTTTGCCCTCAAGCACGATATTGCCTTCGAGCATGACGCAAAAGCGGGTGCACGATGCCAATGCCCGCTTCAGGTCTTGTTCAATGATGATGGCGGTCGAGCCCTGTTTTATGATGCGCCCGAGGTTCTGGTAGATCTCTTCGACCATGGCCGGCGAAAGCCCCAACGACAGTTCGTCAAAGGCAATGACCGAGGGTGACGACATCAGGGCCCGGCCAATCGCCACCATTTGTTGTTCGCCGCCCGACATTTGAGAAACCACTTGCTGGCGCCGGTCTCGCAGGCGGGGGAAAAGTGTAAAGACTTCTTCAAGCCGCTCAGGAATCAGTGGTCGGCATCGGGGCAAGTAGGCCCCGGCCAACAGGTTGTCTTCCACGCTAAGGCGCGAGAACAGGCGTCGCCCTTCGGGCACCAGCGCAAACCCTGCATTGACGATATCTTCCGGACGCCAGGTTTCGACGCGCTGGCCATGCAGTTCAATGCTGCCCCGCACGTGCGAGCGCGCACCGTGCGTCGTCAGGCCTGCCAACGAGCGGAGCAAGGTTGATTTGCCGGCCCCATTGGCGCCGATAATCGCCAGGACATCGCCGCGTTGCAGGGTTATGTTGATATCGTGGATGGCGCGCAATTCGCCGTAATAGGCTGACAGGCTGTTGACGCGCAAAACGGCGCTTTGCGCCGGCGTATTAGTTGCCAAGGTAGACACGTCGGACCTCCGGCATTTCAATAACACGATCGGGTTTGTCGAGCGCCAGGATTTCGCCACCGGCCAGCGCCATAAGACGATCGGTTGCAGTCAGCATGGTGCGGATAACGTGTTCAATCCAGACGATAGTGATACCCATGTCGCGCAACTGGCGAACCAGGCTGATGAAGTCGTTGATTTCCTGTTCGGTCAGGCCGGCCGCGACTTCATCAATGAGCAGCAGACGTGGTTTCATGGCCAGTGCCCTGGCCAGCTCATGGCGTTTGCGTACCAGCAGCGGAAGGCGGCCGGCCAGGGTGTCGGCGTAACGGGTGAGCCCGGTGATGGCCAGCGTACGTTCGATCCATTCGGCAACGGCGGTGTCAGTCAGGCCGCCGCCGAAGGTGGCGGCCACACGCAAATTGTCGAATACGGTCATTTGCCCGAAAGGCCGAGGCACCTGATAGGTTCTGGCAATGCCCTTGCGCGCCCGTTCGTGCGGGGGCAAGTCGGTAATATCTTCGTTTCGCAGTAAAACCGTTCCTTCAGAGGGCGCAATATGGCCCGACAACATGCCGAACAAGGTTGTCTTGCCGGCACCATTCGGGCCGATGACGCCCAGAATCTCGCCCTCGCGTACATCAAACGAGATCTGGTGAGCGACGGATACGGCACCGAACGACTTGCTCAGCCCGCGTACTTCGAGCAAAGAATCCATAGGATATTCAAAGAAGGTAAAACTGCCGGGCCGATGCATAGGGGCTCAGATCGCACCGAAGATTCGGCAAAAAAACAGCCTGCGCGTCTGGAACGAGGCGGCAGGCTGTCAGCCAGACATTACTTATAGATTTGCATATCGGCTGTTTTCTTCACCGACGGGTAAACCTCGTTGTAGACGTTCTCTTTGATGAGTTTTTTCTGGGCTTCGTCATAGCGCCATTGGGCACCGCCCAAGGGTTGAACGGAATAGTTCTGCTCGTTGAACTTGACCGGGCCTGTTACGGTGTCGAGATTCGTTTGGGCCAGTGCTGTACGAACCGCTTCCCGGTCGGTCGTACCGGCACGCTGGATGGCATCGAACAAAATGTCGTAAGACGCGTCTTCGTAACCCAGCGGCGGTGTGTACTGACGCCCGGGGTTGGCCGTTTCGTACTTGTCAGCCAGTTCTTGTGCCGAATAACCGCCGAACTTTGATGTTCCGGGGAAGGCCGGCGACCAGAAGTTCACGCTGACAATGCCGTAACCCGCTGGGCCGATGGCCTGCATAGGCTCGGGGTAGCCCGTTCCTTTGTCGATAACGTACATTTTTGGCTTGAAGCCTGCTTGTGCCGCCTGCTGCAAAAAGTTCTGCAAGTCGGGAGGGGCCAGCACGCCGGTGACTACTTCAACGCGGTTGCGACGGAACTGATTGATGACGGCGCTGAAGTCGGGCAGCCCTTGGGCGAAGCGACCCGGATCAACCGGTTTCCAGCCGGCTTCTTTGAAGGCCGGGTCGAACAGCGAGGCAAAGACCGTACCGTCAGGGTCATTCGGATACAGGTAGCCGATCGAGCCGTTAAAGCCGCCCGGCAACGACTTGATCATGCCGATGTGGTTCTTGACCAGGTCGGGTACCGAGAAGAAAAAATGGTGGGTGTAGTGATAGTCTTTTGGCTTGCCGTCGGGGCCGAACAACCAGGCCTCAACCGGGGTGTTGCCGGTAACGCATGGCATTTTGTGACGTTCGCACAGGTCGGATGGCGCGTTCGTTGTGTCGGGCGTACCCTGGGCCAGCAGAAAGTCGACCTTGTCTTGCAAAATGGCCCGTGTGGCAGCCTCGGCAGAGCCCGAGGTGGTACTGCGGCTGTCGTAAATTTCGTATTCGATCTTGCACTTTTTGTCGCCAACGTCCAGGCCACCGGCGGCGTTGATGGGGTCAACCTTGTTCTTGTCCACCCAGGGCGTGACCTTGCCGTAGTCGGCGAGTGGGCCGGTGATGGGAACCACGCGACCGATTTTTATGGTGCATTGTTCTTGCGCAAGCACTCCGCCACTGGCGACCATAAGGCTGCCGCTGACAAGCAACGCCAATTTCGAGCTTAGTTTCATGACGACTCCTGGTTTGATTTGAGACTTACAAAGTGAACTCAATAACGGCCGCACCACTACCGTAAATTGGCCCATACCCATGAACGCGTGCGCCCATGAACCGGCCACGCAATGCCCCAAGCACCCAATGAAAATGCTTGAAGCCCATATCGGCACGCGCTTCGCGCGAGAATTCGGGGATAACCTGACGCAGCCTGGTGATATCAGCGGCTTCAATAAGCCGCAGGATTTTCTGGTTCCAGTCGTCGTCAGAGGCTGTGGCAATGCGGTCGGTTTGAGGGTCAAGTTCGGTTCTGAACAAAGAGCCCGATAACCCGCCAATGCCGACCACCGCCAGACGCTTGCCTTGTTCGGCCGCACATTGCACGGCCATGGTGGCCAGCTTTTCGGTGGTGGCGGCATCGTGATACAGGTTGTTGGCAGCGACAACCAGGGGCAGGCTTTGGGTGCCGATGCCCAGCAAGGTGCAGGCTGAAATGGTGCCGCTGTCAATGGGGAAGTGGTCGTAGTTGATGCCCCGTGCGTGCACCCCTTGCTTGGGCGAGCTGGCGACACACGCATAGGCCAGCTCGACGTCGGCGTGGATATCGTAGGGCATGTCGCCATATTCGTACCAGTTTTCGTCGACATGGATACCCTGGCTGCGGGGGCGGGTTAGCCATTGTTCGTCGAGTACGGCATACCACTGGGTGGAATACACCAGAACGGCGTCGGGCCGAGAAGCCGCCAACGCGCGCCCTGCACGTTGCATTGCGCTGGCCAGACGCCCCCAGACCAGGGCATCGGGCTTAAGGCACGGCAGCGGATTACCCGGCACCAGAAAGGCTGAAACAACCGTCATGATCGCGACTCGTTAAGCAGGAAAATAGAGAGGCCACGCATCAGTACGTGGTTTGCAGACCCGAACCGTAAGGCTCGCGGTTGAGGGCTGATGCGCCGGCACTGTCGGCCGTATCGAGTTGCGAGAGGCCCGCCTTGCGCAGATTCCATTCCATGACCGCATTGCCGGTTCCGATGACCGTGCCATAACCGTAGAGTTCGCCGGCCAGTTCCGGGTAACCCATGGCCGCATGCATCCAGGTGAAGGCCCCCGACTTGACCTCGGCGAAAGACTCTTCGATGAACTGGGGCTGCAGTTTGAAATACTCTCGCATTTTGCCCTTGCGCATGAGTTCGATCATGCGCATGTCCCAACGGTAGCCATCGAGATTCTGCGGGTGCTCTTTTGACATGTCTTCGGGGATGCTGGGCTCTTCGTGGAAGTGCCAGTGCGACAGGGTATTGGAGGCCAGCAGTACGGCTTTGCGGCCTGACTTGCGAATGGCCTCGCGGGTGGCTTTGCCCAGCAGGTCCATTTCGACCATCCCCTCTTTGGTGTTGAGGTAATAGGGGGTGTTGTTGGCCGAGATGCCGACGACCGGGATGTCCCATTGGGGACGAATCATGTGCAGGGTGGTGATGGTGCCGTAGTCAACCCGAAAATTTGGGTTGCGCATCATTTTGGTAACCAGCCCCATTTTGCGGCCTTCTTCGGCACACAGCTCGGCCAGATCGACATCGACTTCAAGTGAAAAATCGTATCTGAACAGGTTGGGGAAAATGGGGTCAACCGACTTCCCGGACAGCTGGCGCACCCCCAGGAAGTGGTGGCCGACCGAAGTGATCCAGTGCGGTGAGTGAACCAGTAAAACATCCGGGCGCATGGCATCAAGGCTGGCGCGGGCTTTTTCGTAGGCCCAGCGCAAGGGTTCCCAGCCGCCTTCGGAGCGTGGTTCGTTTTGGGGCGGGTTCTCGCCGTACACCAGATGCGGAGGATGCGGGGCCAGAAAGCCCGCAATGATTTCACCGTTAGCCATGATGTGCTCCGTTAGACAGACACGCCCGGTTGCGGGCAGTCTTCCAGTAACTGAAACTCGATTTCTACGCTGGCCCCCAGCGGCAAGGCATTGACGCCTACCGACGTGCGGGCCGGTGGGATTTCGTGGGCGAAGAATTCGTCCCAGACTTCGTTGATCTGTGGAAATGCTGCAAAGTCAGTGCAAAAAATTCGTGCCAACACGACGTGTTGTTTGGACCAACCCTGTTCGTCAAGCAGGCGCTTCAGGTTCGACAGGATTTGCCGGGCTTGCCGGGGCGGGCTGCCCCCGTCAAATGTATTGGTGTCGGGGTTGATGGCGACCATGCCGGAGATAAAAACGAACCCCCCGGCGCGCAGCACTGGCGTGTACAGAAACCGCGGTGTCGGCAGGACGGAAGACGAAACCACCTGACGTACGGACGACGCGTTCAATGTCATGCAAGGCCCCTTAATTTGGATATGTGCACGTACTAAATTCAGGTCAGTAACTCACCTGTTTCAAAAACAGTCTATTGATCACGGCGTCTGTGTGTCAAGGTTTATTTTCTTTTAAAACAAGCATTTAGACTAGTAATTACCCTAACTAAATTTGCGTTGACGGCGTCGGCAAGAACCGCATATAACAGCAGAACAAGTGGTCAGAAGATATATGGCCACGTACTACTTTCAACCGATAATGGTCATGTCAAATCCTGTCGATGCCCACCTTGCCGTTCATGCTGCCGTGCCTGGGGTTGTCGCGCCGGATACGCCTGAACATGCACGCAAACACCTGGTGGCGCTCGAGACCCTGACCTCCGAAACACGGGCCTTGCTCGACGAATTCCATCTGGACACGATCGTTTCCCATTTGCTCCGGCGGGCGCATTTTCTGGCCGAAGAAACCTTCGCCCAAACGTTTTCACGGGAATCGATCACCCCCCGCCAAAAAGCCACGCTGATCGTGGTGTACCAGAACCCGGGGCTTAACCAGAATGCACTGGCTGAACGCCTTGTCATGGACCGCAACACCATTGCTGACATGGTCAAGCGGCTGGTTGCGGCCAAGTTGCTGTTAAGGGTTACATCCAGAAGTAATCAGCGCGCCTATCAGCTGTACCTTGCGCCGGCAGGCGCCCGGTTACTGAACCAGGTCATGCCGCGCGACAGCGAAATCGAGGCGTCATTGCTCGCCCGACTGCCGGCAGAGTACCGGCCGCTTTTCTTGAAATGCCTCACGCTGCTTGTCGATTCAGCCCCCGCGTCTTCTGACGATCCCGGCTGATTCTTTACTAACCAGGAGCCCTTCCCCGATGGAAAACAGTCTCGGCATCATCCTACTGACGGTCATTCTCATCATCATTGGTATTGCCATCTTTTGGTGGCTGCTTTCCAAGCTATACCAGCGATCCACGACCGAACTGGCCTTTGTCAGAACCGGGTTTCTGGGTGAAAAGGTCGCCATTTCAGGCGGCGCGTTTGTGTTTCCGGTGGTACACGATGTCACCCGGGTCAACATGAATACGTTGCGTCTCGGGGTCAGCCATTTCGACAAGAGCGCCCTTATTACCCAAGATCGCCTGCGTATCAACATCGAGGCTGATTTTTATGTGCGGGTCCGGCCCGAACGTGCTGCGGTAGCTGCGGCGGCACGTACCATGGGCTCGCGCACACTGTCGGCCGATGCCATGCGTCAGTTGCTCGAGGCGCGCTTTACCGATGCGCTACGCACGGCTGCCGCCGAGCAACCCATGGAGGCGCTGCACGAGAATCGCGGGGCCTATGCGCAACGGGTTCGTGAGCTGGCTACCATCGGGCTGGAAGCCAGCGGTCTGGAAATTGACAGTGTGTCCATTTCCACCCTGGATCAGGCCTCACGCGAGTTTTTCAACCCGAACAATGCCTTCGACGCTGCCGGTTTGACCAAACTGACGGCTGAAATTGAAGAGCGTCGCAAAAAGCGCAACGAAATCGAACGTGATGCCCAGGTGGCCATCCAGCGTAAAAACCTCACGGCCGAGCAACAGTTGCTTGAGTTGCAACGTGAAGAAGAATACGCGCGCATGCAGCAAGAGCATGAAATCTCGGTTCGGCGGGCAGAGCAACAAAGCCGTATTGCCGCCGAGGTTGCCTCGTTGAAACGCGAATCGCAAGTGGCCGAAGTCAATGCGGCCGAGTCCATTGAAAAAGCGCGCATCGCCTCGGACAAAACCTTGCGCGAACAAAAAATATTGCTCGAGCAACAGCTGAAAACCATGGAAATCGAACGCTCGCGCAATCTTGAATTGGCGGAAACCGAGCGACGTAAAACACTTGAGCTTGCCCAGCAAGCCATTGAAATTGAAATTGCCGAGAATTCGCGCAAACGCAACGCGGCGCTGGCCGAGGCCGAGACCAGTCGTGCGGCCTCGGTTCGTGCCGAAGAGGCTGTTTTGTCGGCGCGTGAAATCGAGCGAGCCGAGCGTGAGAAGGCCTTGGCACTGATTGCTGCACAGCGTGAAGTGGAGGCCGGCGGTCTGGCCATTACCGAAAAGGCCCAGGCTGAAAAAGTTGCGGCCGAGCACCGTGCCAATACGACGCGTTTGCTGGCCGAGGCCCAGGCCTATGCCGACCAGTTGCAGCGTGAAGGGAAAGACAAGAACTATGCCATTGAGGCAAAAGGTCGGCGTGCCTTGAATGAAGCCGAGAATCTCATGTCGGCTGACGCCATGAAACTGCGGGTTCAGCTGGCGGCCATCGAGCAAGTGCAGAATGTGGTGCGCGAAAGTGCCAAACCGCTTGAGCACATTAGCGAAATCAAGATTCTTCACGTCGACGGGTTGAACAGCGGCGCGGGCTCGGGTACCGATGACTCCGGTGGCAGTCAAAGCGTTTCTGATCAGGTGATGTCGTCGGCGTTGAAGTACAAGCTGCAGGCCCCGTTGCTCGATACGCTGATGCAACAGGCCGGTATGCATTCTGATGATCTGACACGGCCCCTGAAGGCGTCGCTGCAACGCTACCCTGCTGACGACGATATTCGTTCAAGTGGTGGAGCGTCGCCTGTCAAGGGTTGATGCATTTCGTACTTTGCAGAAGCCCCCGTGCTGCGGGCTTCTGCACGGTGCCTGCTTAACGTACCCAGATGACCCCGATAAGCAGGTAACACAAGCCGGTGATGACGACCACGCTGGCAATGTTCAGGGCAAAACCGGCCGTTATCATCGACTGAATTTTCATGTGCCCGGTGCCGAACACAATGGCATTGGGCGGTGTGGCCACCGGCATCATGAAGGCGCAGCTGGCGGCAATGGCGGCGGGTATGGCCAGCATTTCCGGCGGGATGCCTTGTGCAATGGCCAGCGCGCCCAGCAGCGGCAGGAAGGTTGCGGCGGTGGCGGTATTTGAGGTCAGTTCAGTCAGGAACAGAATGACCAAAACCACAATCACCATCATGAACAGGCCGGGCAGCGTGGCTACCCAATGCATGTTTTCGGCGATCCATTTGGCCAGTCCGGAAGTGCCGATGACGCCCGAAAGTGACAGCCCTCCGCCAAACAAGAGCAAGACGCCCCAAGGTAATTTCCCTGCGGTTTCCCAGTCAATCAGGAAGGTACGCTGGCGGATATTGACCGGAAGGACAAATAAAAGCAGGGCGGCCCCGATGGCGATGCTGGTGTCGTTCAGGCCAGGGATGTAATCGGCAATGATGGGCCGGAAGATCCAGGCCAGGGCCGCCAGCACAAAAATTGCGGCAACCCCTTTTTCGCCGTTACTCATGGGGCCGAGCTGTTGCAGGGCTTGCCTGATGACCAGGTTGCCTTCAGTGGCTTTCAGGTTGAAGTCTTTGCGCGTCAGCCACCACCAGGTGAACGCCATGATGACAATAGCGATGGGCAGGCCAAGCAGCATCCACTCGCCGAAGCCGATCTCGGTACCGTACGTTTTGTTTAAAAAACCAGCCAGAAAAGCGTTGGGTGGCGTACCGATAAGGGTGGCAATGCCACCAATGCT
>JBAYOZ010000024.1:0-14919 GCA_041677965.1 Pusillimonas sp. | reverse complement strand
TCAAACGTCCACAGGCCATCGCGCACGGCGTCCAGCGTGATGCGCAGTTGTGCTTTGCTGGCTTGCAGTTGCTCGGCAATGTGCTGAAGTTTGGCTGACCGTCGGCTGCGTTGTGCCGAAAGCCAGGCAACGGTCAGGCCTGCCAGCAGCAGCAGGGCCGAGCCGAAACCACTTTGCCAGTGGCTGTCGCTGATCGCTTCCTCGGTCAGTGCCATGGCCTTTTCGGCACCCAGTCCTACCAGAATGATCAATGGGAAGTTGGGTACCCGCTCCCAACTGTAAAGGCGTGCAATATGGTCAACGTCGGCAGTAATCTCGTAAGTACCCCGGTTCTGTTCGGGGTGCTGTATGAACGGCCGGCTTTGTGGCAGTTTTTTGCCCAGAACCTCGGCCAGGTGATACGAACGGGCCAGGTAGGTCCCATGACTGTTGACCAGCGACGCGGCATCGGTTTGGTCGGGGAAAATTGCTTTCAGGGCGGTGGCCAGGTAGTCGGCCGACACGGAAAGAATGATGACCCCCTGAAATGCCCCGTCGCGCCAAAGCCCCCGCGTGAACTGGATGGTCCATTGCTGTGAAATCCGCCCCTTGACAGGGGCGCTGATCAAAAACCGGGGCGGGCTGATGTTGGCATGTACCGCGAAGTGCTCCCGGTCGGCAACGAAGACGGGGGGGTGCGGGTCGATGACGGCGTCGCCATCGCCGGAGCGCGCATAGCGTACCTGGCCCATTGCGTCGGCGACGGCCACCTGAACCAGTGCGCCCGGCGGCAGGGTATTCATGGCCACCGCAGCGGCGTCATCGAACGCCAGTTCGTTTTCTTTCAGCCAAAGCCAGCCCAGGTGGTGCGAAAAATAGTCCAGTTTGCTGACCACTGTGGTCATTTGCAGCGCAAGGGCTTGTGCGGTTTGCCCGGCCATCTGCTGGGTGTCGGCCCGCACTTGCTCACGCATCTGCGTGTGTGACTGGTGCAGCAAAAACCAGTAAACCGCCATGGCGGCCAAAAGTGCTCCCATGAACACGGCGGGCCGCCAGGCGTAAGGCCACCAGGCGCGAACCCGTGGGGACAGAAAGACGTGGCGTTTCAGGAAAGACTCCGTTCCGGGTCGTCATTTTTTGACCCGATTCAAATGAAACAAGATAAGTTAATTAGTTTAAATATAAACAATTTGGCACAAAAAAATAGAACCATGCCTGTTGCAGTTACATTTAACGCATCTTTGTTTGTGTGTGATTATAATCGAATGATAATTTAATTAGGTTATCAGGCAGGCCGTTCCCCACGTCGGCACCCTGCTGGCCGGCAACAACGCCATCCAATCGCCACAGTTCCAAAACAGGAAAAAATCACCCGTTGCCACGGCATCTTCAGCCGGCCACAGGTAAAATCGCTTTTGACGTTTTAACGGGGAATTGGAATGGCTGAACTGCAGCCTTTGGTGCTGGTTGTTGACGACGCGTTACCCATTCGCGTATTGCTGCGTGCAGGTTTGGCCAAAGCGGGCTACAGGGTGCTCGAGGCCGCCGATGGCCGTCAGGGGCTTGACCAGTTCATTGCACAACGCCCCGACCTGGTTCTCATGGACGTCAACATGCCCGAAATGGACGGCTTCGACAGTTGCCGCGCCATTCGTGATCTTGAAACCGGTCAGGCGACGCCCGTCATTATGCTGACCGGCTCTGATGACTACGAATCCATCAATCAGGCCTTCGATGCAGGCGCCAGCGATTTTGTCGCCAAGCCCATCAACCTGCCGTTGCTGGTCCAGCGCATCCGCTACGCGTTGCGCGATGCCGAGCGCGAACAAACCTTGCGCAGGGTCCAGCAACAGCACGATAACGCCCGCATGCTGGCGGGTCTGGTCTACTGGGTGTATACCCCAGCCACCGGCGAACTCGCGTGGGCCGACCATACCCCGCAGTTGTTGCCCTGGCTGTCATCGTTGCCTGACAGCGCCGAAGCGTTTGCCCGCCAGCTGGTGCCTGCCGATCGCAAGCGCTACCTTGACGTCATTAGCAGCGCCATTCACACCGATACCGCGCTTGATCTTGAAGTCCGGTGTGCCGATGCCTCGGGTACCGAACATGTCATCAGGCTGGTTGGACAAAAAGACAACGACGGCAGCCGTATCAACGGTGCCTTGCAAGACCTGACCCGCCAGCGTTCGCTCGAGCGGCAGGCCGACTATCTCAGTTATCACGATGTGGTTACCGGTTTGCCTAACCGCAAGCTGTTTCTGGCCACCCTAAAACAATGGGTCGAATCACCCGGTTCGCATCCCATGCAGGCCATCGTTGTCTTCGAAATCCAGCGTTTTCAGGCAATAGGCAACGCGTACGGTGAGGCCGTGTCTGAAACCTTGTTGCGTCTGGTCGGCAACGAGTTGCGCCAATTGGCCGGTGATGGCGCCTTTTGTGCCCGTCTTGAAGGTGCACAGTTTGCGGTACTGCTGCCGGTTGACGCCGATTTTTCGGTGGCCGGCTCGCTGGTTCAGCTTGAGGCCCGTTTTCAGGGGCTCGACCGCGCCTGGGCGGTGGATGGCCGCGAAATATTCTTGCGTTTCACCGGAGGTGTCGGCCTGGTGCCCCACCAGGTCGGCCTGCAGCCGCTAACCTTGTTGCGCATGGCGATCAGTGCCCAAGGTAATGCGCAGGCCGGTACGGCCCCGCTTACGCTGTCGTTGTACCGTGACGAACTTGATAACACCGTGCGCAAGCGTCTGCTACTTGAAAACGACTTGCGCCGCGCCATCGAGCAAGAAGAATTCCAGCTGGCGTACCAGCCCCAGCTTGATCTGGCCAGTGGTCTGGTTGTTGGCGTCGAGGCCCTGGTGCGGTGGTCAACGCCCGAGCGCGGCTTTGTGTCGCCCGCCGAGTTCGTGCCCGTCCTTGAAGAAATGGGCCTTATCAATCTTCTGGGCGAGTGGGTACTGCAAGAAGGGTGTCGTCAGCAGGTCGCCTGGGCGCGTCAGGGGGTGCCTTTGCGGGTGGGCATCAATCTGTCACCGGCGCAGTTCCAGATGGCGAACCTGCCGTTGCTGGTAGAAACCATTGCCCGTAAAACGCAGGCCGACCCGGCGTTCATCGAACTTGAAATCACCGAAAGCATGGCCATGGGTGACCCCCAGGCCACTATTGCCCAACTTAATCAGCTGCGCGATGCGGGGTTCAAGATTGCCATTGATGATTTCGGTATCGGGTTCTCGTCACTTGAATACCTGCTGCGTTTTCCGCTCAACACCCTGAAAATTGATCGCGCCTTTGTTACCGACCTGGCCCGTGGCCGACGTGACCGCGCCATTGTGCGGGCACTGACGTCATTGTGTCTTGGGCTGGGTTTGACCACGATTGCCGAAGGGGTTGAAACCGAACGCCAGCGCGATTACCTTGATGCGTTGGGGGTTAACGAAATCCAGGGCTATTTCCTGGGCAGGCCTATGCCGGCCGCCGATCTGCTGGTGTTTGTCCAAACCTTCAATGGGCAAAGCCAGGCGCTCAAGCCGGTATCCTGACGCAATGAAAAGGCCAGTCCATGAGTAACGGCAGCGAAATCGAAAAGCTCTATCAGGTCGCCTCCGCCGGCGGGGTCGGCAATCGTTTTCTGGCTGTCATGAGCCATGAAATCCGCACCCCCATGAACGGCGTCATGGGCATGCTTGACTTGTTGCTTGAAACAGAACTTACCGGCCAGCAGCGCGAGTACCTTGACCTGGCCCGCTTGTCGGCACAAAGCCTGCTGCAAATTCTCAACGATGTGCTCGATCTTTCAAAAGTCGAGTCGGGGCGTCTTGATTTGCAGCCCGAACCCACAGACCTGATCGAACTGGTTGGCTCTACGGTCAAGGCCCTGGCACCGCGCGCCTGGTCGCGCGACCTGGTCATCAGCTACAGCTTTGACGACAACCTGCCGCGTTTCGTGCGGCTGGATCCGGCCCGTTTTCAGCAAGTGCTCAACCATATTCTGGGCAACGCCATCAAGTTCACTGAAGCGGGTTCAGTGCACCTGAACCTCTCGGCACATCATCGTACTGACACGGGCGCGGTGTACACCCTTCAGGTGGCAGACACCGGCATTGGTATCGAGCCTTCGCGTTTGCCAGTCATTTTCGATCCCTTCATGCAAGCGGACAGTTCTGCAACGCGCTCCTTCGAGGGAACCGGGTTGGGGCTGACCATTTCTCGCGACCTGCTCCAGCTGATGGGGGGCAAAATAAGTGTCACCAGCCAGCCGGGCCAGGGGTCAGTGTTCACCATCGAACTGCCGCTTGAATACTGTGAGCCGGTGTCACCTGCGGTTGATGACCCGGTCAACCTGTCGGGCAAACGTATTCTGGTTGTTGATGACGAGCCTCTTGACCGGCGTGTCATGGTCGCGATGCTTGAAATACTGAAGGGGGCGCCTGAAATGGCAACCTCGGGCCCTGAAGCCGTATTCAAGGCGCGGCTGGCCGCACAGCACGGTAAACCCTACGATCTGGTCATGCTTGATACCCACATGCCGGGCCCCGATGGCTACGAGACCGCCGCACAACTGTTGCAGGCCGGTTCCGGGCAAATGTGCATTCTTATGGTCACGGCTTCGGCCGAGTCTGGCGATGCCCGTCGCTGCAAGGCCCTGGGCTTGCCAGGTTACCTGACCAAGCCGGTAACCCTGCAAGAGCTGCGCAGGGCACTGGGCCTGCATATGCCGGGGGTAAAAGTTTCGGCGCAAAGCACTGGCAGCCCTGTTTTGCCACTGCAAGGCCTGCGCATATTGCTGGCCGAAGACAACCCCGTCAATCAAAGTCTGGCCGTTCGTCTGCTCGATAAACTGGGCATGCAGACAACAGTGGCCCCGAATGGCCAGCAGGCGGTTCAGCAATGGGTGCAGCAGCCCTTCGACCTTGTCCTTATGGATATCATGATGCCCGAGATGGACGGCATTGAGGCCACGCGTATCATCCGTCAATGGGAAGTTCGCGAAGGGCGGGCGCCGGTGCCCATCATTGCCATGACGGCAAATGCGGGCAGCGCCGACCAGGCGCTTTACATCCAGGCCGGTATGAACGGCTGTGTGGCCAAACCGGCCAATCTCGAACGCCTCGAGGCGGAAATCCGGCGCGTCCTTGAAGCCTTTGCCGCAGATCACGTGGTTTGGCAGTCCCGCATTTCACTGGACAGCCTGCTTGATACGGTTGCTGACGAAACACCCCCGGGCGTGGCCAGCGAAGCTGTAAACACCCCTGATCCTGAATTTTCAGTAAAAAATACGATGACAAACGATACAACGCTGTATGACTGGAACCGTGCCGTTGAAATGCTCGGTGGTGAAGAAGATTTGCTGTGCTCGGTGCTTTCCATGTTTATTGAAGAGCTGCCAGGGTATCTTGCGACCCTTGAGTCTGATCTGGCCGCAGGCGATGCGGCCGGTGTGGCCCGTACCGCCCATACGTTAAAGGGCTTGCTGGCGACCTTTTGTGCCGACTCAGCCATGCAGGCGGCTGCCACTGTCGAGCAACAGGCCAAGGCCGGTGCCCTGCCGGATGACCAGGCGATCGCTGCCTTGAAATCGGCAATGGCGACGCTGGTGCCGGCGCTTGAACAACGTCTTGCAGACTAAGGCAGCGTATGTCCACGTCTCTTCTTGCTCCCTCGTGCATTGCGCTTCAGCCGGTATGTGACCGGCAGTTCAACCACGTGGCCGATGAGCTTATCTATCGTCCTAACGAAACTGATGAAGGCGTCCCCGGCTCGGGGGCTGACGGGCTCAGGTCATCCGCGCGCGCGTACATCACGGCATTCTACGAAATCGGTCTGGCCGCGTTGGTTGGTACGCGCAATTTGCTGGTGCCTGTGCCAGAGCAGTGGGTACTTGACCCCGAGATCATGGCGTTGCCCACTGATAAAACCACGGTTGTCCTGCCCGCCGGCCTGGTGCCAGACGCGCCCGCGCTGGCTGCTCTTGCACGTCTGCGCGAGCAAGGCTATACCTTGCTGGCCGACGATGTCCTTATCGACCGAAACCCTGATGCCCTGCTCGAGCGGGTTCAGATCGTGCGCATTGATGCGCGTGATACTGAAGTGCTGGTTGAAAAGGTACGGCGCTACGCGCGCGAAAACGTCAGCCTGATGGCGTGCCAGCTTCAGACCCTCGAGCAATACGAGCAGTGCCGCGACTTGCCATTCAGCAGTTTTCAGGGTGACTTCTACGCCATTGCGCATCCGGTGGCCGGGCGGGCCATTAAACGGGCAGGCAATCGGGCTGCAAGCCTGCAGTTGTTGCGCGAACTTTACCTGCCCAACCCCGAGCTGAAACGTATAGAGTCTTTGCTGGTGCAAGATCCGCACTTGTGTGCCCTGTTGTTCAAGCGGGCCAATGCCGCCTCGGGTGAGCGCCTTCATCGTGTCACCAAACTCCAGCAAGTCATCATGATGCTGGGGTTCGACAAGATCCGTGCGTTAACCATAACGTTGTTGCTGGCCCATAACGAGCCGGTAAAACGCTTTCTGGTGCTAAAGGCGCTGGTACGCGCGGCCATGGCCCGGCGTCTGGCCCGCCATGCCCGTGGTGTTGACCCCGACACGGCGTTTACCGCCGGCTTTTTTTCCATGATGGAACAGATCGAAGGCACACCGCTTGAAGCGCTGCTCAAAGAGGCCCGTCTTGATCCGGTGCTTGAAGACGCGCTGTTAAGGTACCAGGGCGAACTGGGCAAGGTGCTGAAGCTTGTGGTGGCTTTCGAAAACGCCCGGCTTGACCGTGAAGCGGTTACCCGTCTTGATCAGCTTAACGGTGATTACCTGGCCAGTGTGGCTTGGGCCCAGGAAATCATGGCAATCGCCGAATAAGGCAGGCGTTGCCCGGGCCTGGCGCCAGGCCTCAGGGGGCTGATTTGCGACGCAAGGGCTTTAGCGTTTCGTACAGTGTTGCCGGGTGAATCGGCTTGGTAACGTGGCCATTCATGCCCAGTGCCGCGCAGCGCTCGATTTCCTCGGTCATGGCATGAGCGGTCATGGCCACAATCGGCAAAATATTGAACTCTGGCCGCGCCCGCAGGTGCTGTGTTGCCGTATAGCCATCCATAACTGGCATTTGCAGGTCCATCAGCACACAGTCGTAGTATGACGGGCCGGCGTCGTAAAGGCGCTCAAGTGCCTGCTGGCCGTCGTTCGCAATGTCTACGTGCACACCTTTGGACTCAAGCAGTTTGCATGCCAGCATCTGGTTGACCTTGTTGTCTTCCACCAGCAATACCCGCATTCCGTCCAGTGTGTCGTTCTCAGGCGTTGAAGCCGCAGGTGCTCCAACCTCGCACACCGGTGCCAGCCGTAAACTGAAACTGAAGCATGATCCTTTGCCAGGTTCGCTGCGAACCGAAATGTCGCCGCCCATCATGGTGACCAGACGCTTTGAAATGGCCAGGCCCAGCCCCGTACCACCAAATTTTCGGGTGGTTGAGTCATCCGCCTGACTGAATTCCTGGAACAGCTTGCTGACTTGTTCAGGCGTCATTCCAATGCCTGTGTCTGTAACCGAGAACGCCAGGCCAACCGGAAGTTCGTCGGTAGCGGTAGTTACCGCCAGTTGTAACTGCACTGAACCCGATGCAGTGAACTTGACGGCGTTGGACAGCAGGTTGATCAGAACCTGACTCAGACGCAAGGGGTCGCCCAGAAAGGTTCCCGAGTTTGCCGCGCCGGTAAAGGCAGGCATGTCAAGGGTCAGCGTAAGGCCCTTTTCATCAGCCAGGTGACGGACCATGGCCAGTACATTGGACAGCATTTCCTTGACATTGAAGGGGACTTCTTCAAGCCCCATTTTGCCCGCCTCGATTTTTGAAAAATCAAGAATGTCGTTGATGATATGCAGCAATGATGTGCCGGCGTCGTGAATCCGTTGCACGTATTCGCGCTGATCTGTGTTCAGGTCAGTTTGCAGGGCCAGGTAAGACATGCCGATAATGGCATTCATGGGGGTGCGGATTTCATGGCTCATGTTGGCCAGGAAAATGCTTTTGGTATTACTGGCCTCGACCAGGGCCGTGTGTGTGCGGCTCAGGTCGTTGATCGCCTGGTTGATGCCAGTTTGCAATTCGTGAAGGCTGCCCGCATATTGGCCCCGCATCCGGGCCGAAAAATCACCTTTGGCAACCTGTTCAACGGCTGTA
The DNA here is from genome assembly GCA_041677965.1 of Pusillimonas sp. GTDB lineage: Bacteria > Pseudomonadota > Gammaproteobacteria > Burkholderiales > Burkholderiaceae_B > Neopusillimonas. The sequence goes on along the minus strand of JBAYOZ010000024.1, from coordinate 6,772 downwards.
TTGGCCTCATCTAGTGCGGTCGAAAGACTGGCGAGCAAGGCATTGAAACTGCTTTTGACTTCACCGATTTCATCGGTTCGCGTCACCCGCACAGGTTCGTTGAATCGCTGGTGCTGAATGGCTCGTCGAATTGTTGCCGTCATGGCGCGCAGCGGCTGAACAACCCGGCGCCGGACGTCCCACAACAGCACCGAGGCAACCATGATCATCAGCATGGCCAAACCCAGTACGACCAGCGACAGATAGTTGCGAAAGTCCTGAATACGTTCTTGTACGGGTGCTGCGTCGCTAAGCAGGATATGACGCCCGATCAGGTTGCCTGACTCGTCAAGTACCTGGCGGATAACGACCAGTCGGTCGTCAATGATGTCAGGTTCGGTCAGTGTCAGAACTTGTGCCCAGTGGCTGCTGACCCACTGCACGTCAGCGGCTTCAAACCATTCGTGGTGAGCCAGGCGCTGACCGGGGGCAATGACCAGGTTGTCGCGATATACGGCCGGAAGGGGAGACTGGTTGCGCCAGATGATGTTGTCTTCGTCAATGACCATTACCCAGTCAATACCGCGGCGCTTGAGTTCGCGCACTACCGAGCCAATGCCCTGGGTGACTGAAATCAGGCCAATCAGTTCGTTGCCGTGCATGACCGGAGAGAAACCAATGATGCCGGGGCCGGCATTGCCTACCCCGAACCGGGCCTGCGCAAACTTTTGTCCCTGAACCTGCTGGCCCAGCGGATGGGGGGCTTTTTCACCAAAGAAGGCCGGGTCCCATGAGCGTGCCAGAATGATGCGGTCGGCGTCGAGAATCTGTGCCCGGACACCGCGGTAGGTGCTGATTTGTGCAAAGTCAGCCTGGATGTTGCTGATGACGTCCACCAGTTGCTGGCGGTTGGCTGCCAGCAGGCCTTGCTTGACCCTGTCATCGCGGGCCAGTGCGGTGGCCATGGTAATGACCGAGTCCTCTTTGGACCCCAGACGTAGTTCCAGCCCCTTGATGGCCAGTTCAGCAGCGGCCATTTTCTGGTCCCGTTCTTCGGGCAACATGACAGCGTGGTAAACCACCAGGGCAATCAGGCCAACCGATGCGGCCGTAAGAATCAGGGCCCGGATAAGCAGGGTGGTGTAAAGACTTTTTATTGCGCGAAACATAAAGGGCAGGCCAGAGGGGTGTCGTGACAATTTGCGGGTTATGACGAAAGTGTGCCGGTGCTGGCGGTCTTTCGGGGGGTGGGGTAATGCAGCGGCAATGCCATGTGCAGCGTGAACCCCTGGCCTGGCGATGACTCTACCCAGGCCCAGCCTTTGTGGTGTTGTAGCACACCGCGAACAAGCGGCAGGCCCAGACCCGACCCTTCAAGGTTCCCGCGATGGTTCAATCGCACGAACCGTTTGAAAACACGGTCAATATCGGCGGCGGAAATGCCGGGCCCGTGGTCAGAGACGGTAAGCCGGGCCTGATGATGGTCTGTGTCTATCCACAGGCGCAGCGTAACGCCTTTATCCGGCTCACCGTATTTGAACGCATTTTCAACGGCGTTGCGCAGGGCCGTCACAAGTTCAAAAACATTTCCCATGACCGGCATTGGCGTTGGCGGTGTGTCAAGCATAAGGTGTGATGCGGCTTCCGGTAACTGGCGCATCAAAGGGTCGATGATGGTTCTCAGGTCAAACGCACTGAACTGCCCGCCACCGTTACCTGTTTCCAGGCGGGTCAGGGTCAGCAGGTCATTGACCAGTTCCGACATGTTTTTTGCCCGCTGGTAAATTTGCGCGGCAATTTTGGGCCTTTCATGCTCGGAGATCAGGCCCGCTGCCAACAGCTCGCTAAAGCCCAGAATCGATGCCAGCGGGGTGCGCATTTCGTGCGCCGCAGTTGCGGCAAAATCATTGGTCATGCGCTCCAGCCTGTGCTGCGCTGTAATGTCTCGCAGCAGCACCAGCAGGCCGGCTGGTTCGTCAGTCATGGGTTCAAGCCGCACTTCGTAGATGACTGGTGCCGGTGTGTTAATGTGAATCTCGAAGCGTGCAGGTCTTTTTTCAGCGCTGTTTTCCAGTGTGCTGCCGAGTTTGCGCGTCAAGGCCTGGATGCGATCATTCCGGTCGGGGCTGACATCAGATGCAAAAACACCGGCAGCAAAGGTTGCAAGGTCTGCACCGTCCAGGGCGTTGGCACTGCAGCGGGTCAGGCGCTGCATGGGCGGGTTGAAGCCGGTGGCGCGGTGACTGATGCGCGAGAATGCGATTGCCGGGTCAGGAATGGCCCGGAACAGATCAGCCAGGCGTTGTTCACGCGCCAGAACCTGGCGCAAGGCTCGGGACAGCTGGTAATCAGACTCTTTGGCGTGTTGAGCCAGCCGGGCGTGGCGCGACTCGCCAGCCAGGGCCAGCAGAGTCAGTATCAGTGCCGCACCGATCAGTACCCGTTGGCGCAAGAAATAGGGTGCAAGCAGGTCATCGCGCGACAGCCCGACAATCACTGCCAGCGGATAACTGTCAACTTGCGTGCTGCTAAGCAGCAGTTCCTGAATCCGGGGAGCCAGATTCAGGGGTGTTGTTGTTGGTGGCGAGCCAGAGCCAGTGGCCGGGCTGTCCGGCATCTGTTCCGGCGCCGCCCAGCGCAACAGGTCTGTGTTTTTTTCACCAGCGGCAATTCCGGGTATTTCGGTTGTGCTGCGGGCAAGCCTGATGATGCCGTCGCGGGTGCCAACCAGGGCGATCAGCCCACCAGGCCCGATGCTAAGCTTGCGGTAACGTTCTGTCAGTTGCGACGGGTCTATGGAAATAACCAGAATACCCAGCAAGGCGCCCCCAGCGTCACGCAACGGGCTGCTTAGTTGTACAGACATCCGGTTGCTGGCCCGGCCGACCAAAGGCGTGCTGATGAACAGGTTGTCGTCAGTTGATTGCAGGTGCACCTGAATATGCTCGCGGTCAGACAGGTTGATTTTCGTGAACCCGTCGGTGGTCGAAGACCGCAATATGCCGTAGGCGTCAACCAGCGAAAGCTGCAAGATCAGTTGATCGTCAAGCGTACCGGTAGCCATAAAGCGCTTCAGCGGCATATCAATGCCTTCGGTTCGCACGGTATCCTGGATAATATAAGCCAGGCGGCGGGCATCGGAAAGTACCTGTTCGGCATGGGTTGCCAAAGACTTGCTTAACGTTGCCGACTGGTGCTTGCCCGACTGAAGTTCCTGGCGGTAGTCCCACACCAGAAAGCCGGTAATGGCAAGCCAGAAGCCTGCCAGCAGCAGTACGACTGGCAGGCGGACACGGGGCGGCAGGTGCTTCAGGCGCAGGCCAAACAATAATGTCATTGTGTCAGAACACCGGCCGGTGGCAGGCAGTGCTTGAAAACGAAAATTTAATACATCATTGTAACTGCCTGGGCTGGCATCAGAATGGCATGACGGCAAGTTACAACACTGTAAGGTATTTCTTGTGTCATTTAAGAGTTATCATTTGCAACGCTTTATCGGGGGTATCATTTGCAACGCTGTATCGCTTCGAAAATGCATCGGGTAAACACGCCAGCAATGTGCCGTTGCGCTTACAATTAAAATGAAAAATATGATAAATATTCATGTCGCTTGCTTCGTGCAGGTCGTTGTCAGGGTTCAATGAACACAATAGTCAACAAACTGGTTCACGAAAGCTCGCGCGGGGTCGTGCATGCTCTGCTTGATGCCGTTGCTGACGCGCTGATCATCATTGACAGCAAAGCCCAGATTCTTGCCGTCAACCGTGCGGCAGAGCAGATCTTTGGTTATGACGCTGAAGAAATGGTGGGCAACAACGTCAAGATGTTGATGCCTGAAACCGACGCCCGCCTGCACGATGGGTATCTTCATGCCTATCAGCAAACCGGTCAGCGAAAGGTGCTGGGCCGGGGCAGGGATGTCTGTGGCTTGCGTAAAAACGGTGAGGTCTTCCCCATGCACCTTAGCCTTGGCGAGGGTGACCTCGATGGCGGCCACATCTATGTCGGTGTTTGTCACGACATCTCCGCGCGCGTGGCCCTTCAGCAGCGTGCCGCCCGCCTGGCCGAGTATGACCGGCTTACCGGGTGTCTGAATCGTGATGCTTTTCTTCATCGCATGAGCCAGCTGGCCAGTTCCGGCAAGTACGCCACAATGGGGCTTATGTACGTTGACCTGTCTGGTTTCAAGCAAATTAACAACCATTTTGGGCACCGGGTCGGCAATCAGGTCCTGACGGTTTTAGGCGAAAGGTTAAAAGCGCTGTTTTCAGGTAATGATGTGCTGGTTGGTCGAGCCGGTGGCGACGAGTTCGTTGTCCTTGTTCCGGGGCTGGCGTCGCGGTTTGAGCTGGGCGAGCAGGCTTCCCGGCTGGTTGCTGCAGTGGTCGAGCCTTTGGTGTATGACTCGTTTCACGTCATGCTTGACTGCAAGGTGGGGTGTGCGTTGTACCCCGATGATGCCAGTGCGCCAGACAGCTTGTTACATAATGCTGACCTGGCAATGTACCGGGCCAAGGCCCAGTCGTCGACGCGCTGGGTGCATTACGACCCTGAATTTGGTCGTGAAGCCGCCCGCCGGTCTTTGCTGATGCAGCGGTTGCGAACGGCACGCATTGGTTCCGAGCTTGATTTTGCCTATCAGCTTAAAACAGATCTGGTCACACATGCGCCGGTTGGCATGGAGGCCCTGATGCGATGGGTCGACCCGTTGCTCGGTCCGGTGTCACCGGCCGAGTTCATCCCGGTGGCCGAGGGGTCTGGCATTATTGGTAACTGGACTTTCGCCATGCTGGTGCGGGTCTGTCAGGCCAACCAGTCTCTGCGCCAGAGTGGTGTGCTTGATATTCCGGTCTCAGTCAATATCAGTGCCCACCAGTTTTTTTCCAGCGGCTTTACCCGTCAGGTTATTGACGCGCTGGCGGCGACCGGTCTTCCCGGTAACCGGCTCGATATCGAACTTACCGAAAGCGTAATGGTGCACGATTTCGAACGGGCAAGGTCCATCATGGGGGCTATCAAGCTTGAGGGCGTGACGTTTTCGCTGGACGATTTTGGTACCGGGTTCTCGTCCTTGGGGGCGCTCGATCGTCTTGATTTTGACTATCTCAAAATTGACAAGGCATTTATTGACGGTGTTGCAAGCGGTGAAGGCCAGAAGGCCATTGTTGACATGATTCTTGCCTTGGGCAGGGCCATGAAAATCCGTACAGTTGCCGAAGGTATCGAGAACGAGCAACAGGCACAGGTGCTGGCCGCAATGGGGTGCGACCAGGGGCAGGGGTATTATTTTGCCAGGCCGGTAAAACTGGAAGCGCTGGCAACGCTGGTCCGGCAGCCAGCCGAACGTTAAACGGTTTTCTCGCTTGTTCTGTTTTTCGGGTCTGACAGCTTGCGATACTCGTCAGACAGCAGGCGCGTGATCAGGGCCAGCGGTGCGGGTTTTACAATGGCTTGAACGCTTTGTGGCAACCCGCCGCGCTCTTCAATTTCAGCCGAGGTCAGTGCCGAAATGACATAAATTGTGGTGGCTTGTGTCTCGGGCATTTCAAGCAGTGCCCTGATCATCCGGAACCCGTCCATGCCAGGCAGCATCAGGTCGGCAATAATGACATGGGGCTGTTTCGAGCCGGCCTTGATAAGGCCGCCAAAGCCATCGCCGGCAGTATCAAGATCGACGCTGAATGGCAGGCTGTTGATGACCAGCGTGTAGATTTCCTGCAAATGCGGGTCGTCTTCCACAACCAGTACCCGTAAAGCGTTGTCTTCAGTGCCGGGCGGGTTTCGTTTGTTGTGGCTTTCGTCAGTGCCAACCCCGTTACGTTGCTGCAACATGGCCTCGACCGAATCAACGGGGATACGACGGTGCCCGCCAGGTGTTTTCCAGGCGTCAAGCGCACCGGATTCTACCCAAAGCTGGACCGTACGAACCGAAACGCCGAGACGATCAGCGGCTTCGCGTGTGGAAATGACCTGAACACCAGGTGCGTTCATGAGTTTGACCAAAAAGTGCGTTGGATTTGGTGTCTGGATGACACCGTTTCAGAACAAGACTGGTTTTTGATTCTAGCACTCGGCCATCTATATTCGTTCAGGTAATTAGTATATTTTCGTTTAATAAGTTGCATTTGATGGATTTTTTATCGTTTTTCATCATTTATACGGGTTTCTCTTCGGGAAAATGATGATTGCGAAAAATCAAACGTTTTCGAAAATATTAAATGATAAAATTGAAACTGTGCAGATTGCGGCAGGCAATCTGACGGCAGAGCTTCCGTCAGATGTCGGTGTTGCGGCCGAAACCGCCATTCAGAATGTGATCCAGGCTGCAAACCAGGTCGGCACCCTGATGAGCGAGATCAGCAGTGCCACCCAGGAGCAGTCGTTGGGCATTGGCCAGATCAGCCAGGCTGTCAATGAAATGGATCACACCGTTCAGCACAACGCCATGCAGGTGCAGGAATTTGCCCAGGCAGTGCGTAACCTGAAAGCCCAGACAGAATTCCTGACCCATGCTGTTGCTGCGTTCAGGTCCCGTTCGCAGGGCCAGGAACTGGCAATCGAGGTGGACGCCTGACCTTCGTTAACGGGGTGATGTGCGCGCCAGGCCTGTCAGCATGGCTTCCATCAACAGTTCTGGCCCATGCCCATGAACATGCCCGATCTTTTGGGTATGGGTCTGCCAGCCAGCCAGCATTCTGGTCATGACATCGCCCATGGCGACATCGGGGTCAACCGATGCCTGTGACGGGTTGTCGTCACGGCTGAAAATGACCTTGCCACGCTTAATGGTCTG
>JBAYOZ010000023.1:0-14987 GCA_041677965.1 Pusillimonas sp. | reverse complement strand
CATTGACCAGCCCGACATTGACCAATTGAATGCCATTTTCAGGGCAGCGCATTCCATCAAGGGTGGGGCCGGCACGTTTGGCTGCTTTGGCCAATTGGCTGAAACAACACACTTGCTCGAGAACTTGCTTGATGCCTTGCGCAACAACGAGATGACACTGCGCAAAGATATGGTTGATCTATTTTTAGAAACAAAAGACGTGCTTTCTGATCAAGTCGCAGCCTATCGTAACGGCGAGCAACCCGATGCTGAAGTTTACGAACGAATTTGTGGCCAGCTCAGGCAGTTGGCGCTTGACGAAAAGGCCAGGGCAGCCGGGGCAACCGCGCCGCCGGCAGCGCAGCCTGCGCCAGCGCCTGTACCCGCAGCGCCTTCGCCTGCAGAAGTGCCTGTGCCTGCAGAAGCGCCTGTTGACGCGTCCGCAGCCGCGCCTGCCGCGTCGTCTGCGGCCGAAGGTTTGCCTTTGCACGTCAGGCTTACTGACCTTGACGACAAAGATGCCGAGGTCCTGCTGACAGAAATGTCGCTCATGGGCGAAATCCTGCATAAGGTCAAGGGTGACAAGGCGCTTGATTTGTGGGTCGATACCACCGAGTCACCGCAAGATATCGAAGCGGTGTGCTGTTTCGTGGTCGACAGCAAGCAGGTCACGGTCGTTGCTGAACCTGTACCTGGTCAGGCTGCGCCTGTGTCTGCACCTCAGCCTGCCGCTGTCGCTGCGCCGGTTCAGCCGGCACCGGTTGCAGAGGCCCCTGCGGCAGTCCCCGAGGCTGCCGCCGAACCCGAACCCGAGGCCGCCGCACCAGCGGCAGCACCGCGTGCCGCCAAAGAAAAAGATGCGGGCAAGGCTGCTGCCGCCAAAGACGGTGGCAGCACTTTGCGGGTCGGGGTTGAAAAAGTCGATCAGATCATCAATCTGGTCGGCGAACTGGTCATTACCCAGGCTATGCTGGTGCAAACGGCGTCAACCCTTGACCCGGTTGTTCACGATCGTCTGGTCAATGGCATCGAGCACCTCGAGCGCAATGCCCGCGATCTGCAAGAAGCGGTCATGTCCATTCGCATGATGCCCATGGATTACGTCTTCAGCCGTTTCCCGCGCGTGGTTCGCGAAAGTGCGTCCAAGCTTAGCAAGAACATTCGTCTCACCACCAAGGGCGCGGCTACCGAACTCGATAAAAGTCTCATCGAACGCATTATCGACCCGCTTACTCACCTGGTGCGCAACAGTATCGACCACGGTATTGAAACGCCCGAAGTACGTGTATCCAAAGGCAAGAAGCCCGAGGGCGAACTCACGCTTTCGGCCCAGCATCTGGGCGGGCAGATCGTTATTGAAGTGTCTGACGATGGTGCCGGCCTGAGCCGTGAGCGCATTCTTAAAAAAGCGATGTCGTCGGGCTTTCCGGTTAACGAAAACACACCCGATGAAGAGCTCTGGCAGCTTATTTTTGCGCCCGGGTTTTCTACCGCTGAGAAGGTTACCGAAATCTCTGGCCGTGGTGTCGGTATGGACGTGGTTCGTCGTAACATCCAGGACATGGGCGGGCACATCCAGCTGCACTCCCGGCTTGGTCAGGGTACGACAACACGCATCTTCCTGCCTCTGACCCTGGCAATTCTTGATGGCATGTCGGTGCAGGTGGGCGAAGAGATTTTCGTGTTGCCGCTCAGCCACGTTACCGAGTCGTTGCAACCGACCATGGATCAGGTCCACAGCATTTCCCAAACCGAGCAGGTCTTGTTCGTACGCGGCGAGTACCTGCCTATGGTCGCCCTGCGCGACGTGTTCAGTGTAGAAAACGCACAAACCGACCTGACCAAATCAATTGCGGTCATTTTGCAGGCTGAAGAAAACCGGTTTGCTCTGCTGGTAGACCATCTGGTCGGGCAGCAGCAGGTGGTGGTCAAGAACCTTGAGTCCAACTATCGCAAGATTCCGGGTATTTCTGCGGCCACCATTCTGGGCGATGGCAGTGTCGCCCTGATTGTCGACGTATTTGCCCTGATGCGCATGACGTGCAGCAAGGGGGCCCAATCCACCGCCATGAAAGTTCTCGGAGAGCAAAATGCATGATCACTTAGACAACAACGGCGAACAGATTGACGACTCCGGAAAAGAGTTCCTGGTCTTCACACTGGCTTCGCAAGAATACGGTATTGATATTCTGAAGGTACAGGAAATTCGCGGCTACGACAGCCAGAGCGTCACGCGCATTGCCAATGTGCCCTCGTTTATCAAAGGGGTTACCAATCTGCGTGGCGTTATTGTGCCTATTGTCGATATGCGTCTGAAGTTCGACCTTGAAAATGTTCAGTACAACAGCCAGACCGTTGTCGTCATTCTCAACCTTGCAACCCGTGTTGTGGGTGTTGTTGTTGACGGCGTGTCCGACGTTCTGATGTTGCGTCCGTCACAGATCAGCGGGGCACCGCAGTTTGGTACTGCATTTTCAACAGAATACCTTACCGGCATCGGTACGGTTGGCGAACGCATGCTGATTCTGGTTGACATCGAAAAGCTTATGTCCAGCAGCGAAATGGCGCTGGTCGAGCAGGCTCTTGCATAGAAGACGTTCAATTGACTACCTCTGTTTTCCAACGTATGACGCCATCGGTTATGCCGGTGACGTCAGAAGAATTTGCGCGCGCGGCGCGCTTGCTGCATCAACGCACAGGTATTGTCGTTGGCGAGCACAAAAAAGAAATGGCAACCCGTACACTCAGCATGCGTGCGCGCAAGCTGGGTGTGCAAACAATTGCCGAATATCTGGGCTATCTGTCGCAAAACCCCGATGGCCTTGAATGGGAAGAGTTCGTTAATGCCTTTACAATCAACCACACGGCATTTTTTCGAGAGCAGCACCACTTCGAAACGCTGAAAACGTTTGTAAAAACCCGCAAGGCGCCCATCAATATCTGGTGCAGTGCGGCGTCTACCGGTGAAGAGCCGTATTCCATCGCCATGACGTTGCTCGAAGCCTTGCCCAATGCGGCCAGCCAGTGTTTCATCTGGGCAACCGACATTGACACCCAGGCTATTGCCCGCGCCGAGCGGGGCGTGTATACCTTTGATCGCGTCAAAACCGTACCCGAACCTTTGCTGCGCAAGTATTTCCTGCGGGGTAAAGACGAAAAGAACGGGCTCGTGCGGGTCAAGCCTGCGTTGCAGAACATGATCAAATTCGAGCCGCTGAATTTGCTCGCTCCGCGCTGGCCAACCGATAAAAAGTTTGACGCCATTTTCTGTCGAAACATCATGATTTATTTCGACAAAGAAACGCAGACAAAAATTCTTGAACGCTTTGCGCCCCTGATGAAGCCCGAGGGACTGTTGTTTGCAGGCCACTCTGAAAACTTCACCTACCTGACCAACGCGTTCAAGTTGCAAGGGCAAACGGTGTATGCCGTTGCGCGCTAGACGCGGCCCGGTGTAACAGCACTACAAGAAAGGTTTTCCATGAAAAAAATCCGTGTAATTTGCGTCGATGATTCGGCACTCGTGCGCGGCCTGATGACCGAAATCATCAACAAGCAGCCCGATATGGAAGTTGTGGCGGTTGCGCCCGACCCGCTGGTTGCACGCGAACTGATCAAGCAGCACAACCCTGACGTCATCACGCTTGACGTTGAAATGCCGCGCATGGACGGGCTCGACTTCCTCGAACGTCTGATGCGCCTGCGTCCCATGCCTGTGGTCATGGTGTCCTCGCTTACCGAACGCAACTCTGAAGTGACCATGCGCGCCCTTGAACTGGGTGCGGTCGATTTTGTCACCAAGCCCAAGCTGGGCCTGCGTGACGGCCTGATGGAATACAGCGACATCATTGCTGATAAAATCCGTGCCGCGGCCAGCTCCAAGCCCCGTCCGCGTCCGGCCCAGGCCGCCCAGGTGCCTGCACGGCGACTGAACCCGGTGTTTTCAACCACCGAGAAAATCATCGCAATTGGTGCCTCCACCGGCGGTACCGAAGCCATCAAGCATGTACTTATGCCGTTGCCAGCCAACAGCCCGGCGATTATGATTACGCAGCACATGCCGGCAGGGTTTACCAAATCGTTTGTGAACCGCCTCGATACACTGTGCGCGGTGCGCGTGCACGAGGCTGAAGACGGTCAGCGGGTGCTGCCTGGGCATGTTTACCTGGCGCCCGGTGGTGTGGCACATATGAAGCTGGCCCGTTCCGGGGCCAATTATGTGGTGCGCCTCGAAGAAAGCGAGCCCGTCAACCGTCATCGTCCTTCGGTCGACGTGCTGTTCAATTCAGTCGCCGAAGTTGCGGGTAAAAATGCGGTTGGTGCCTTGCTGACCGGCATGGGCAAAGACGGGGCGTTGGGGATGCTGGCCATGAAAAAGGCAGGGGCAGCCACATTTGCCCAAGATGAGGCCAGTTGCGTCGTCTTCGGCATGCCACGCGAAGCACTGCTTATCGGCGCTGCCGACGAAGCCGTACCCTTGGCACAAATGAGTGAAAAACTGTTAGCCAGCGCCGGTGCTTACGGGCATCGAGTTTAAGTCGCCTGCGGGCGCGACGATAAAATTCAGGAGAACAAAACGAGGTACAGAAAAATATCAAGATCCTGGTGGTCGATGACTTCCCGACCATGCGCCGGATCATCAGGAACTTGCTTAAAGATCTTGGCTTTGAAAATGTCGATGAAGCCGAAGATGGCCAGATGGGGCTCGACAAAATCCGTAACGGCAGCTTCGACCTTATCGTATCCGACTGGAACATGCCCAACATGGACGGCCTGACCATGTTGCAGCAAATTCGCGCCGACCCGAACCTGTCCACGTTGCCGGTGCTTATGGTTACCGCCGAAGCCAAGAAAGAAAACATCGTTGCAGCTGCCAAGGCAGGTGCCAGCGGGTATGTTGTCAAGCCCTTCACTGCGGCCGTTCTCGAAGAAAAGCTCAACAAAATCTTCGAAAAGATCAACGCATAAGGGGCGGGCATGACGACAGAAGAGCAGGGTGCGCCCTCCAATCCAGAGCAGCAGCCCGAACTCATTCACCGAATTGCCAGCGTCACGCGCATGCTGCGCGAAGGTATGCGCGAACTTGGGCTTGACCAGGCCGTCAGCGAAGCGGCTGATGCCATCCCCGATGCGCGTGAACGTCTCGATTACGTCGCACGCATGACCGAGCAGGCGGCCAACCGTGTACTTAACGCAGCCGAAGAGGCACGACCGCTTCAGGAAGAAATGCAGCGTCAGGCCGAAACACTTGATGCGCGCTGGCAAGAGTGGTTCAATCACCCGGCCGAACTCACAGAAGCCCGCCAGCTGGTTGACGATACCCGTCAGCTGTTGCGTGATATCCCCGAAAAGACCCGGGTGTCGCAAGACAAGCTCATGGAAATCATCATGGCACAAGACTTCCAGGACCTTACCGGTCAGGTCATCATGCGCATGCTTGGGGTTATCAACTCCATCGAAACCGAGCTGATTCAGGTGCTCATTACCTACCTGCCCGAAGAAACGCGCGAAGCCAAAAAGAAAGAAATCGAATCGCTGGTCAACGGGCCGCAAATCAAACCTGAAGGCAAGCCCGAGGTTGTTTCCAATCAAGACCAGGTTGACGACTTGCTGTCCAGTCTTGGCTTTTAAATTTTATGGCAGAGGATAGCGACCTCGAAAAAACCGAAGCCGCCACCCCCAGGCGCCTGGAAAAGGCGCGAGAAGAAGGGCAGGTGGCGCGTTCGCGCGAACTGAATACCTTTATGCTGCTTGCCGGCGGGGTCGCTGGTCTTTGGTTCATGGGGGGCGAGCTTTATCGCACGCTTACCGGCCTGATTCGTTCTGGCATGTGGTTTGACCTTCGCATTACCAAAGATACGGGGGTCATGGTCGAACAGGCAGCCAATTCAGCCTGGAATGCCTTGCTGGTATTAATGCCCATTTTTGCCCTGCTGGTCATTCTGGCCATTTTGTCGTCGGTGTCGCTTGGCGGTTTGTTGTTTTCTGCCAAGGCACTCGAGCCCAAATTCAGCCGCCTTAACCCGTTGTCGGGCGTCAAGCGCATGTTTTCTGCGCAAACCCTGGTTGAACTGTTAAAAACCTTGCTCAAGGCGGCGGTCATTGGTGGTATTGCAGCGTGGGTGATCTGGTCGTATCGTGTCGACATGCTGGCGCTTATGCACGCCTCACCCTCGGCGGCCATGGCCAACGGCATGCGCCTGGTCGCCCTGTGCAGCGGGCTTATTGTGGCTGCACTGATTTTGCTGGTGCTCATTGATGCCCCGTGGCAGTTTTACAGCCACCTTAAATAGCTTCGCATGAGCCGTCAGGACGTCAAGCAAGAGCACAAAGAAAGCGAGGGTGACCCGCACGTCAAGGGTCGTATCCGGCAGCAGCAGCGCGCCATGGCGCGTCAGCGCATGATGTCATCCGTGCCCCAGGCCGATGTCATTGTCACCAACCCGACCCATTACGCCGTTGCCCTGAAGTACGACGATGGCTCGGGCGGGGCGCCACGGGTGCTGGCCAAGGGCACCGGGCTGGTGGCCGCCCGCATCCGTATGGTGGCCGAAGAACACAAGGTGCCTTTGCTCAGTGCGCCGCCGCTGGCGCGCGCCCTGCATGAACACGTTGAGCTGGGGCAGGAAATTCCTGTTGAACTTTACAAGGCGGTGGCTGAAGTCCTGGCGTGGGTATTCCAGTTGCGCAGCTGGAATGAGGGGGCGGGATTTGAGCCCATCATGCCTGAAAACCTGCCGGTGCCTCCCGAATTTGACCCGCTGGCGGCAAACGCCTGAAACTGTCACTGAATGAACCAATTACTCGCCTTATTCAAAGCCAATGGCCAGCAACATGCCCGACTGCTGGCCGGCCCGATCCTGATCATCATGGTGTTGTCCATGATGATCTTGCCGTTATCGCCCATAGCGCTTGATTTGTTCTTCACGTTCAACATCGCCATGTCCATCATGGTGCTGCTGGTGGCCATGTTCACCAAAAAGCCGCTTGATTTTGCCGCGTTCCCGGCCGTGCTGCTGTTTACGACACTGCTGCGTCTGGCCCTTAACGTGGCGTCAACCCGTGTGGTGCTCATGAATGGTCACCAGGGGGCTGATGCAGCCGGCCAGGTCATCGAGGCATTCGGACACTTTCTTATCGGCGGCAATTTTGCCGTCGGTATCATTGTGTTCATCATCCTGGTCATCATCAACTTCATGGTCATTACCAAGGGTGCTGGCCGTATTGCTGAAGTTGGCGCGCGCTTTACCCTTGATGCAATGCCCGGCAAGCAAATGGCCATCGATGCTGACCTGAACGCCGGCCTTATCGGCGAAGACGATGCCCGCATTCGTCGTAAAGAAGTCAGTCAGGAAGCCGAGTTCTACGGCTCGATGGATGGTGCCAGCAAGTTCGTACGCGGTGATGCCGTGGCCGGTTTGCTGATTATGGTCATCAATATTGTGGGTGGTCTTATCGTGGGTGTGGGGCAGCACGGGCTAAGCTTCGCCGATGCTGCCCAGGTCTATACCATTCTGGCCATTGGTGATGGTCTTGTCGCCCAGATCCCGGCCCTGGTAATTTCGACGGCCGCCGGTGTGGTTGTATCGCGGGTTGCCACCGACGAAGATATCGGCCAGCAAATGGTCGGGCAGCTGCTGAACAACCCGACGGTCTTGTTCATTACCGCGGCCATCATGGGCGTGATGGGTATTATTCCCAACATGCCGCATTTTGCCTTCCTGTTGCTTTCGGCCACCCTGGCCGGAACCGGCTGGATGCTGTATCAGAAACAGAAAAAAGAAGCGGTTGCCGCCGAGCCTGATCCGGTTCGGCAACAGGCAGCGGCTGAAGCGGCGGCGGCCGAAGCCACCTGGGATGACGTTGCCCTGGTCGACCCTTTAGGCCTCGAGGTCGGGTACCGGCTTATTTCGCTGGTCGATCATGCCCAGAATGGCGAGTTGCTGCACCGCATTCGCAGCCTGCGTAAAAAGTTTGCCCAGGACATTGGTTTCCTGCCGCCCGTTGTGCATATTCGCGACAACCTCGAACTCAAGCCTAACGAATATCGCATCTTGTTGTCCGGCGTTGAGGTCGGTCGCGGGCTGGCCATGCCAGAGCAATGGATGGCGATTGACCCGGGCGAGGTTGCCATGAAGCTGCCCGGCACGCCCACCACCGACCCCGCGTTTGGCTTGCCCGCGGTCTGGATCGATGTGTCGCTGCGCGAACAGGCCCAGATCGCCGGGTACACCGTCGTTGATGCCGGTACTGTTATTGCTACCCATCTGAATCATCTGATGCATCGTCATGGGGCCCAGTTGCTGGGCCGCCAGGAAGTGCAGCAGTTGCTCGATCACGTGGGTCGCGAGGCGCCCAAGCTGGTCGAAGACCTGGTGCCCAAAACCATCAGTCTTACCCTGCTGCAAAAAGTATTGCGTGGCTTGCTTGATGAAGAAGTGCCAATTCGTGATGTACGCACCATTGTGGAATGCATTGCCGAACATGCGCCCCGCCTGGCGGGGCTTAACCCGGCGGGTACCGGCCCCGATGCGGCCGAGTTGCTGCAGCAGGTTCGCATTGCCCTGGGCCGCGCCATTACCCAGCACTGGTACCCCGGCGAAGGTGAACTGCATGTCATCGGGCTGGAACCCAAGCTCGAACGAGTGCTGACCCAGGCGCTGACTACCAGCGGTGCTCTCGAGCCCGGTCTGGCCGATACGCTGCTTAACGATGCACAGCGGGCAGTTGCAGCGCAAGAAGCGCGTGGCGATTCGGCTGTATTGGTGGTGCCGCCAGCATTGCGTGCACCCCTTTCGCGTTTCTTGCGGCATCACTTCCCCCAAATGGGGGTATTGTCCAACTTCGAGATTCCCGAAGAACGTATACTCCGGTTTACGACAGTTATTGGCGGGAGTCCTAGTTGAACATTAGTCGATTTTTCGGCGCGACCAATCGCGAAGCCTTGCGTCAGGTACGTCTTGCGCTTGGGCCCGACGCCCTGATCATCTCTAATCGGCGGGTAAATGGCGGGGTTGAAATCCTGGCCACCGACCAGACGTCGCTGCCCGATGGTCTGGCAGAACAAATCGCTGCACAAGAAGCGGCTGCGGCGGCCAGTCAGCCGCCAGTTACCATGCGCAATGCTTACCGGCACCCCGATGTGCAGCCGGCTCCGGCACAGCGACCCGCACCGCCGCAATATCCTGCCGGCTCAATGCCGCAACAAGGGGCGGCACAGCATCCAGGTGCGGGTGCCGGGCTACGGCCCGGCCCCGGTATGCCCCAGCGACCGGGGCAAGGGGTGCCGCAGCGCCCAGGTTCGGGCATGCCCGGCCAGGGCGTACCGCCGCGTCAGCCGGGCATGCCGGCCCAAGGCGTGCCCCAGCAGGGGCTGCCGCCTTCAGGCTTGCGTGCCCCGGCTCAACCAGCGGGTGGTTTTCAGCCGGGTATCACCCCGGCGCAAATGCCTCGGCCCCAAGGTCAACCGCCTGCCGCCGGGTCACCCTCTGCTGGCTTGCGCCAGCCGCCTGCCACAGGGCTGCGCCCGGGTGCCGCCGCGGTAGCGTCGGCATTGGGCGGGCAGCCGGGCTCAATGCCAGCGCCAGGTACAGATGTGCTGGGGGCGATCGATCACTTGCAAGGCGTGCTTGAAAGCCGTATTGATGAACTGGTGTGGGGCAGCCAGCTGCGCCGTGCGCCGCAGGCCATCTCCCTGTTCCAGACCCTGTTGGGGTTCGGGTTCAGCACAGCGTTGCTGCGGGCCATGCTAACGCGTCTGCCCGAAAACCTTGGTGCCAAGGCCGCCTTTCAGTGGGTACGTTCCGAACTGATCCGCACCTTGCCCGTTCTTGAAAGCGAAGACGATCTGTTTGCACCGGGTGCTGCCATAGCCCTGGTTGGCCCGACCGGGGTGGGCAAAACGACCACCGTGGCCAAACTGGCAGCGCGCTGCGTCAAACGCCTTGGTCCCGAAAATGTTGTTCTGCTTACCACCGACACGTATCGTATTGGTGCCCACGAACAGCTGCGCATTTATGGCCAGATGATGCGGGTTCCGGTTCATGTGGTGCAAGACGGCGCCGAACTGCGTCGAATTCTTGCCACGGTTGGCCGGCACCAGACAATTCTGGTCGATAACGTGGGTATCAGCCAGCGTGACCGCTATGTCTCTGAACAGGCCGCCATGCTGGCCCAGGCCGGGCGTGAAATATCGCGTTTGCTGGTGCTTAATGCATCCAGCCATGGCGACACTCTCGACGAGGTGGCACGCAGCTACACAAATGATGGCGGCACGCCATTGCGTGGTTGCATCATCACCAAGGTTGACGAAGCCACCCGCCTGGGGGCTTCGCTTGACACAGCCATCCGCTATCAGTTGCCGGTCTGCTATATCTCTGACGGCCAGAAAGTGCCTCAAAACCTGGCATTCCTGTCGGGCTCTGAGCTGGTCGACAGGGCACTGGTCAAGCCGCAACAGTCGCAGGCGCTGTATGCGCCATCAGAAGCCGACTTTGCTGCGCTGATGTCGGTAGCCAAATCAGCCGAAGAAACGCCAGAAGATCAAGAAAAGAAGCGCCGCCAGTTGCTGCCCAACCTGCTGACGGTTGCCGGTGGTATCGGTGATGCTGTTGATGTCTCTGATATTGAACAGGCCTGCGCCGAAATTGACGATGACCTGCTGGCGTCTGAAACCTATGCCCTTTGGCGCGGTTACTTCAAAGGTGAAATAACCGACTCCATCGAGGCGCTGGGTGTGCACCTGTTGCGTGCTGCCCAAAACGAGTTCGTCAGCCAGCAAAGCGACTACATCATGGCGGTGCACGACCAGATCGCCCTGCGCGAGGCCGATAACCGTACGTCGGGCCGCATGCGTGCCACCGTACTGTGCAACGAGCGTGGTACCCCCTGGGCGTCTCCGTACCAACAATTGACGCAGGCCGATGGCTGGCGCGCATCTGATGGCAACTCGGCTTTGCAGGCGCCCGGCAATGTTGAAGCCTTGCTCGACCAGATCAGCTGGGTGGCTGATGCCATGCCAGGGCTGCCTGTGCTGCATGTGTTTGACCAGTCTTCGCAGGCGGTTTGGCGTGCTGTTTCGGCGGCTGGTGCGGCGTGGGTTTCACCCTGCCCGGCAACCACCAAAATTTACGAAGACGGCTGTGCCACCACAGTGGGTGCCGCATCCAAAGTGGTTGATTACCACCCGGTCGGGGCCTTGGCCGAATTGCTTGATCTGTCCGACATCCAGGGCGTTGAACGGGGTCGTCTGGTGGTTTGGGTTGGTGTCCATGCCGTCGAGCTGGTTTCGCGCCAGTCGGGCACGTTGCCGGTTTTGCTGGTAGCGGCGCGTGTCGTTGATCGCGAGCAGGGCACGGTACTGCGTACCGTGCATGGCTTAAGCCATGCCACAACCATCGGTGTCACACCCGAGCGCCTGGCCATGGCCCTGCTGGTGTCGGCAGAGCAAAAATCGGCCCTGCGCCTTGCCGCCCGCTGGTGGCCTTTGCTTGCGCCGCGCCAGTGGTCCGACGCCTCGCAAAAGCGTGCCATGACTGCCGTACAGGTTGGCCTGACCACCTGGCATGCGCTTCAAAACACCAACACCCCCTTGTTGCGCAAGGCCATTTACGGTTTGGCAGGTACACAAAAGCCGACGCAGCTGTCTGCCGTGTCGGCCATGATGAAACTGTTTACGCTAAAAGAAATGACGGTGTAGGTTTTAAAAGAAGTGGCGGTGTAAGCTTTAAAAGAAGTGCCTGGTGTTACCCGGCCTTGATGGGCTTCATGCGCGGTTTTGCAACCCCGGCAGGCACGACCTTTGATTTGCCGCTTGCATCGTATACCTGGCCGTCTGCCTCGCCTGCTGTCGCCAACCGTCGTACGGCTTCCATCATTTGCTGGTTGTGGCGCAGCAGCAGCGCAATGGTGGCCCCGTTTGATTCATTCAGGCGGCGGGCCGTAACGGCCAGGTCAAGCAGCTTGTCGACAGCCAGCGACACTTCGGGGGAATCGGTTGCGGCATGGCGCAAGCCCGCGGTGTCAGTGTCGTAACCGGCGTCTTGAAGTACCTTGTCACGCGAAGCCGAAGCTACCGCCAGTTGTTCCGCGGCGCGTTCTTTTTTGCCAGTGCAGGCTACCAGCTCGTCAGGCTGGCCTGTTTCAAGAATTTTTGATTCTTCTTCCAGTACCTTGATGAACTGCGCAACAAGACCAATTTCCTGGTTGATACAGGAAACAAGGGCTTCCGGAGCGTTTTGCAGATTCGTCATGGGGAACCGGTTATTTCAGCAGTTCGCGTGCGCTGGACAGCAGTGAGTCGGCAATGCGTTCAGGGTTGACCTTAAGCTGGCCCGACGCAATGGCATCGCGAATTTGCTGTACCTTGTTCATGTCAATGTCGTTGTCACTGTTTTCAAGGCTGGACAAATGACGTGCCGTGCTGCTTAGGTCAACCGGGCTTTTGCCCGAGGTGCCGGCATTGGCATTGGCGGCAGAACCACCTTGCCGCGCAGGGGCAACCGGGTTGATGGCAGTGTTGTTTAGCGATGGGGTAATTTTCACGTGTTGCTCCGGTAGTCAGAGGCGTGACGAAAGCCTCTTGTATTGGGGGTTACGGCACACTGACCCCAAAGTTTAGATTTGACGAATTTTACATGGGTATCAGTACGGTCTGGGCATTCAGTACTGTTGCGGTAACGATTTGTCCGGAAGCGGTACGCACCTGGATTTGTGTGCCGGGCTCGCCGCCTTGCATGGCGTGGCCATCGCTGGACGCCACAAACCCTGTGCCACGCACTTCGATGCGTACCCGTTGGCCACGCTCGACCGAATCAGGGCTGCGCAGTGCCGAGGCCCGGATGGGGCGGCGGGCAGCCAGGCGTTGGGTTGTAATGTAGCCAACCAGTTGCCCGGGGTCCAGCAAACTGCCTGCAGGCAAGGCCAGCAAGTCGCCCTCGAGGGGGATAAGGTCATCAAGCGATATCAGGGTGCCTGCATTGATCGTGCGCGACGTTACGTAATACACCCCTGTTAACTTGACGCTGACCGGGGTGTAAACCACCCATGTGCCCGGCGAGGTGCAGCGAATGCCCACATTCATGCGCGGTCGCAAGCCTTGCCTGCCCGACATGAAAACCTCAAGGTCGTGGCATTCAGCCTGTCGGGAAAAGTCGGGCGGGGTGATGTTCACGGACAGTTCACCGGGCCAGCTGATGGCCATGTCTTCGATGAAAAAACGGATCTGTTCCATTGCCGCAACAACCGTTTCAGGCAGGTCGGAAGCTTCAGCCGGCGTTGAGGCGGTTTTTGTTGGGGCTGACGAGGCAGATGGTGCGTTCTGGGCCGCTTGAGGCGGTGCTGGCGCAGGGGTTTGGGTAACGGGCTGTGCGGGCGCCAGGCGTGGCGTGACACAGACACAAACAGCAATAAGAAGCGCAAAAAGCTTTGGCATCAGGACATTGTAGTAAGCCGCCAGTTACGCCAAAGAGGGAATTGACCGATAATAAGCAGCTTGTTTTCAACTTTATGTTGCAAGCGACACGAATACTATTGATCTTGAGGCTTAACGGCTGAACTTTGTTAAAGTTTAGGTTACTAACCACAAAATTTGAAAAATTTGTGTGCCAGCTTTTTTGTAGCGATGTTCCGCCGGTTTTTGCGTGCGCATCAGCCAAAGTTATTTTACAGGTGTTGTCATGGTCGACCGACTCGAATCTGATTTCAAGTTTTACCAGGAAGCGGTGAAGCTGCGTCAACAGCGGCAAGAAGTCTTGTCTGCAAACATTGCCAATGCCGATACGCCCAACTACAAGGCGCGCGACTTTGACTTCACCACAGCCCTTAAAGAGGCAACCGGGCAGGGCGGCATGCAGTTGCCTGCTACCAAACTGGCGGTAACGTCGGCGCGGCATATTCCGGGTACGGCTTCATCGGCCACCGATGCCGGTCTCATGTACCGTCAGCCGTTGCAGCCGTCACTCGATGGCAACACGGTCGATATGGATCTCGAACGTGTCCAGTTTGCTGACAACACCATGAAGTACCAGGCTGACTTGGCCATTATTTCGCAGCGTCTGAACGGCATCAAAACAGCGCTTCAGCAGTAATTTTCGGGTTAAATCATGTCTTCTATCAGTATCTTTCAAATTGCCGGTTCGGCCATGGCAGCACAATCACAGCGCATGAACGTGGCCGCCAGTAACCTTGCCAATGCCGAAAGCGTCGCCGGCCCCGATGGTCAGCCCTACAAAGCCCGTCAGGTGGTGTTTGAAATGACCCCGCAAGGCGGCGAAAACGCCGGTCGTGCGGCGGCAGTGGGTGGGGTGCAGGTCAGCAAGGTCATCGAAAGCAACGCGCCGCCGCGTATGCAGTACGACCCCAAAAACCCGCTGGCCAATGAAGAAGGCTATGTCACGTTGTCCAACGTCGATGTGGTTGCCGAAACGGTCAATATGTTGTCGGCCTCTCGTTCGTATCAGGCCAATGTCGAAGTCATCAATACGGCGAAAAGCCTCATGACTCGCACCTTGTCCATCGGGCAGTAATTATTTTTCGGGCGTGTAACGGTTGCTCCGCTACTCGCTTTTACACGGAGACTCTCTCGTGGCTACAGTAAACAATACCGCGTCTGCCATTACCGCAGCAACCGCCAACACCGACGCCGCTGCTCTTGGCTTGGCCAATGCCGAATCGGCCAAGCGTGCCGAAGATGCCAAGAACCAGTTCATGACGCTTTTGGTTACGCAAATTCGTAACCAAGATCCGCTTAACCCCATGGACAACGCGCAGTTCACGTCGCAGCTGGCGCAGCTGGAAACCGTCAACGGCATTACGCAACTGAACAATACGCTGCTTGCGCTGTCGGGTCAGCTCGACATGACGCAATCCATGCAGGCGGCCAACCTTATTGGCAAGGGTGTTCTGGTCACGGGTAACAAAATTTCGTTGGGCAGCAGCACGGTCGATGGGGTAACCACCAAAACGGCAACCCCGTTTGGCGTCGATCTTATTTCATCGGCCCAGAAGGT